>JAQXQS010000108.1 GCA_029101305.1 Clostridia bacterium
ATGCTGATCATGAACGGGGTATCTGTTGCGATTATTTATTTCGGTGCACATGGGGTTGATAATGGAACCATGCAGGTTGGAAATATGATGGCATTTATCCAGTATGCAATGCAGATCATTATGTCCTTCCTGATGATCACAGCGATTTCCATTATGCTTCCAAGAGCAAATGTTGCAGCAGGACGTATCTGTGAGGTTCTGGAAATGCAGACCTCTGTAAATGATCCGGAGGAACCGGTAAGACCAGACTCCAGTGAAAAAGGAACCGTAGAATTCGACCATGTAAGCTTCGCTTATCCGGAAGCAGGAGAAAACGTAATCAACGATATTACCTTTAAAGCCCAAAAAGGCCAGACCGTTGCAATCATCGGAAGTACCGGAAGCGGAAAGAGTACCCTGATCAACCTGATCCCAAGATTTTATGATGTGACAAAAGGCTGTGTGAAGGTAGATGGAGTGGATGTCCGCGACATGACACAGCATGAGCTTCGTGAACGTCTGGGATATGTTCCACAGAAAGGAGTATTGTTCTCGGGAACTATTGATTCCAATATCCGTTATGGAAAGCCTGATATTTCAGGCGATGAGGTGAAGCTGGCAGCAGAAATTGCCCAGTCGGATGATTTCATCGAGGCGAAACCGGAAGGCTACAATGCACCGATCTCCCAGGGCGGAACCAATGTATCCGGTGGACAGAAACAGCGTCTTTCCATTGCAAGAGCCATTGCCAAGAAACCGGAAATCCTGATCTTTGATGACAGTTTTTCCGCACTGGACTTTAAGACGGACAGTAAACTTCGTCAGGCCTTAAAAGAAAAGACAAAAGACATTACAACCATTATTGTGGCACAGCGTATCAGCACCATCCTGAATGCAGACCAGATCATTGTACTGGATGATGGAAATATGGCAGGAATCGGTACCCACAAGGAACTGATGAAGAATTGTGAGGTTTACCGTCAGATCGCAATGTCACAGCTTTCAGAGGAGGAATTAGCATGAGTGATAACAAAGCCAGAGGCCCTATGATGGGCGGACGCCGGAGCCGTGCAATGAACTCCGGGGAAAAAGCAAAGGACTTTAAAGGAGCGATGAAACGTCTGTTCCAGTATATGGAGCGTTATAAATTCCGTTTTGTCCTGATGTTTATCTTTGCAATTGCAGGAACTGTTTTTAATATTGTAGGTCCTAAAATCCTTGGAAAAGCAACCACCGAGCTTTTTAATGGCCTGGTAGCCAAGGTAAACGGTACGGGAAGCATTGACTTTGGAAAGATCGGATATATCCTTTTATGGACCCTTGGACTGTATCTGGCAAGCGCCTGCTTCTCCTTTATCCAGGGATATGTGATGACAGGAATTTCCAATGATGTTACCTATAACCTCAGGAAAGATATTTCGAAGAAATTCAGCCGTCTTCCTATGAATTATTATGAGAGCCGGACAAATGGAGAAATCCTTTCCCGTGTAACCAATGATGTAGATACCCTTCAGATGAGTCTGAACCAGAGTATTACCCAGCTGATCACATCTGTTACCACTCTGGTGGGTGTATTTATCATGATGCTCTCCATCAATGTATGGATGACACTGGCAGCCCTTCTGATCCTGCCTTTGTCCATGATCATTATCAATTTTGTTATGAAACACTCCCAGAAGTATTTCCAGGCACAGCAGAAATATCTGGGAGAGGTAAACGGCCAGATCGAAGAGAACTACGGCGGCCACAATGTAGTAAAAGTATTTAATAAAGAAGAGGACGTAGTAGCAGAGTTCGAGAAAGATAACCAGAAGCTTTACGAATCTGCATGGAAATCCCAGTTCTTCTCCGGAATCATGATGCCGGTCATGCAGTTTGTTGGAAACCTTGGCTATGTTATGGTAGCCCTTCTTGGAGGCTGGTTTACCATTAAAGGTTCTATCGAAGTCGGTGATATCCAGTCCTTTTTCCAGTACATCCGTAACTTTACCCAGCCGATCCAGCAGATTGCACAGGTAACCAACCTGCTTCAGTCCTCAGCAGCTGCTTCCGAGCGAGTATTTGAATTCCTGGATGAAGCAGAAGAGGAGACCATAAAAGAAAATGCAGTTTCCATCAATGGTCTGAACGGAAATGTGGAATTTGATCATGTAAACTTTGGATATAATCCGGATAAGATCATTATCCACGATTTCTCTGCCAAGGTAAAAGATGGACAGAAGATTGCCATTGTAGGACCTACCGGTGCCGGAAAAACCACCATGGTCAAGCTGCTTATGCGGTTCTATGATGTAAACAGTGGTTCCATCAGGGTTGATGGTCATGATGTAAAGGATTTCAACAGAAGTGAGCTTCACGAGATGTTTGGAATGGTTCTTCAGGATACCTGGCTGTTCTCCGGAACCATTATGGAAAATATCCGTTACGGAAGACTGGATGCTACTGATGAAGAGGTGATCGCAGCTGCGAAGGCAGCCCATATTCACAACTTTATCATGCAGCAGCCTGGCGGATATAACATGGTCCTGGATGAAGAGACTAGCAATGTTTCCCAGGGACAGAAACAGCTTCTCACCATTGCAAGAGCTATTCTTGCAGACAATAAGATCCTGATCCTGGATGAGGCAACCTCCTCTGTTGATACCAGAACAGAGGTACAGATCCAGAAAGCCATGGACAACCTGATGAAGGGAAGAACAAGCTTTGTGATCGCCCACAGACTTTCTACGATCAAGGATGCAGATCTGATCCTGGTAATGAAAGATGGTGATATCATCGAGCAGGGCAACCATGAGGAACTGCTTGCAAAGAAAGGCTTCTATGCTGATCTTTACAACAGCCAGTTTGACAAGACACAGAGTGCATAACTAAACGGACATGTCTGTTGCACAGGCCTTTCATAGTAAACGGATATGTCTGCTTACGCAGACATCACCATGAATGAAAGTCGATTGTTCCGCGCCCCTTGGCGCTCCCACAATCAACCACTGTATTCGTAATCCGGGCTATCGCCCTACTTACTCATACAGTCTAGCCTGTGCGATATCCATAAATCCACCATGCAAGCATGGTGAATTCATGGCTGCCGCACAGAACTTTCATAGTAAATAAAACAGCAGTTTTTATGTAGCTGGCAGGAAACCATATCTGGTCAGTAACATGGAAAACTGCTGTTTTTCTATCTATACTTTTCCAAAAAGATAATGTATAATGGAGCAAAGTTTCTGCCAGAATTTAAATGCGCGGTGCAGATTATGGCAAAAAAGACAGGACTTGTTTTTGACCGGAAAAGGAGCATATGAAATGACATTTGATAATAAAGACGGAAGCATATTTCTGGAATATGTTACAGAGAAGCTGAAAACCAGGATCGCCCGTATCAGTGAGTCTATCCTGGAAGGCCAGAAGGACATTGAGGGAATGCACGAATACTACTGGGAAAATTATACCGAGATGGACCAGTATGGCTACGAAAATTTTGACAACCAGCAGGCGCTTCTGCATCAGATCAATGCCAACGAGCAGCAGATTCATTTACGAAAAAGATTTCGGAAAATGCTGGATTCCCCATTCTTTGGACGAGTGGATTTCGTTTTTGAAGGAGAAGAGGAACCGGAAATTTTTTATATCGGAATCGGAAACTTCGCTGAGGAAGCAGGACATACACCGCTTATTTATGACTGGCGTGCCCCGGTCAGCGGTCTTTTCTACGATTATGACAAAGGGCCGGCCTCCTATGAAGCTCCACTTGGAACCATAAGCGGTGAGATCGCATCCAAATGGCAGTACAAGATAAGAAACGGCCGCATGGTTTATCAGTTTGAAAGCGATGTCAAGATTGATGATGAGATCCTGATGGCAGAGCTGGGAAGCGGCGGAAGTACGGCATTGAAAAATATTGTCCGCACCATCCAGAAGGAGCAGAATGCCATTATCCGGAATACGAAGGACAAGATCATGGTGATCCAGGGCGCGGCAGGCAGCGGCAAGACCTCCATTGCCCTGCACAGAATCGCATATCTTCTGTACCACGACCGTCAGAATCTGAAATCCTCCAATATTCTGATCCTGTCACCGAACAGTATCTTTTCCGATTATATTTCCCATATTCTCCCGGAGCTGGGGGAAGAGAACATTAAGGAAATGAGCTTTGATCTTTTTGCATACAGACAGCTGAAGGATGTGGTATCTGACTGTGAAGACCGGTATGACCAGATTGAGAGAAGCCTGAATTTCCCTGAAATGCCTTCTCTTTATAAGGAAAAGCAGTCAAAGGAATTCTTGAACCAGATGGAGGGGTATCTTACCTCTCTGGAGGATGAGCTGATGAATTTCCATGATGTGGAATATAAGAATTTTACCAGAAAAGAAGAGGACATTATTGAGCTTTTCTATTTTAAATTCCAGGATATTCCCCTGCTTTCCCGTATGGAGGCAGTGGCAGAGAATTTTATTGATGAGGTGGAGACACTTCGCGATAATGATATGGACGAAGAAGAACGTGCTCTTGTGATGGAGAAATTTATGGACATGTACGAGACGCGGGATCTTTATGTGATCTACAGCCGTTTTCTTTCAAGCTGCGGCTATCCGGAACTTTCCCATGTGCAGATCGGAGAGCGCAGACTTCGCTATGAAGATGTTTACCCGGTGCTTTATATGAAATACCGTCTGCTTCGTCAGACCAGCCATAACGGAATCAAGCATCTGGTAGTGGACGAGATGCAGGATTATTCCAGGCTTCAGTATCTGATCATCAAAATGATGTTCCCATGCCGTATGACCATTCTGGGGGACAAAGCACAGACCATGGAGGATGAGACCCAGGATGTGCTTGGCTTTTTGCCGAAGATTTTTGGCAAAGAGATCCGCAGGATCATTATGAATAAAAGCTACCGGAATACCGTAGAGATTGCTTCTTATGCAAACCGGCTGGCTGGAATCACAGACATGGAACTGTTTGAACGGCATGGAGAACCTGTGGAAGAACTGGCATTTGAATCTGTAGAAAAAACGCCAGGCGAGAAGAAAGACGGGATGGAAGCAGCACTGGAGGAAGTGGTAAAGAAGCTTCAGCTTGGAGAAGAGCAGTTTGAAACAGCTGCTGTCGTGCTCCGTACAGAGTCTGAGGCGAAAAAGGCAGCACACATTTTGAAGGAAAAACTGGAACATACCGGATTTGATACAGAGAACCGCTTCTCTTATCTGCACCGGGACAGCACCAGCTTCTGCAAAGGGCTTACCGTTACCACCTTTTATCTTGCAAAAGGTCTGGAATTTGACCAGGTATTTTCCCTGTTTCCAAAGGCAGACCAGAGTGCACTTGCAAGGCAGGGACGTTATATTGCAGCTACCCGTGCACTTCACAAGCTGCATATGTATGAATATGGGGACTAAAGGATAATAAATTTTACAAAAGTATGACATCCCTGGATTAAAATATGAAGGAATGTAAAATACACATAGTCATTAATGTATAAAAAATCCAGTTATTGTTCACAATAATTTTAAATTCCATGAAGGTAAATCCATTGACAGGGCTGTAATAAAATTGTAAAATGTAGCCCGGGGAATATGTTTCTAATGAGAAAAGTTCCCGTTAATATTGAAATACAATAGATGGATTTTTGATTCATTTGAAAGAGAAATTAAGGAGGATACCATGAAATATAAGAAGATTTTAGCAATCTTAACCATAGCAGCAAGCGTTTCTGTTGCAGCGGCGGGCTGTAGTTTTGGGGGAGGCGAACCAGAGGAGCAGGTAGTTGTAGATGTAACACCGACCCCGGAACCAACATCCACACCGACCCCTGAGCCGACCATCGCACCGAATGTGCAGGACAGCACCTACACATCAAGTAATGGTGCTGTATCCATCAAGCTTCCGGATGCCACCTGGGCCAATAAGGCAGATGAAGCGGATATGCTCAGCTTTGAGTCACCGGAGCAGGGTAAGATCCTGATCCTTCATGGACAGGGTGAGGAGGATATGGCTTCTGCTATGCTTCCGGACACACAGGATCTGGCAGCTGCACTTGAGCAGGCTTCTGATCTTACAGAGGGAACGGACTTCGAGATTCAGGATTATACTTCTAATGACGTAGAAGGCGTCGGGGTTTATTCTTATACAGTGAAATACACGGATACCACCAAGAGTGGTGGTTACACCTATGCAATCCATAAAATTTATAAGAGCGCAGATGAGTACTATAATATCTGTGGATCTGTAGTTGATGATGCTTCCTATTCCGGCATTAAGGCAGCCGTTGATTCCTTTGGAATTCTTGGAGATTCCACACTGAAAGCAGCTGCACCAGCACAGGCTGCATCCGACACAGCAACAGATAGCCAGAATAATGGAACCACAGACGGAACTACGGATGGTGCCACAGATGGAACCACAGCGGGAACTACAGATGGAGCTGCTTCTGGTACTACGGACAGTACACAGACAGGGGATTCTGGTTCTTCCTATGATGACGGAAGTGGGGACGGATACATCAGCAATTCCGCTGGCTTTAGTCAGGAACAGTTAAGAGATACCAATCAGACAAGAACCATTTACCGTAATTCTGACGGACATCCGCTTGTAATTACCCCGGATGGAAATGGAAACTGGGTAGACTTTGATGGCAATACCTATCGTTTCGTAAACAATGAGGATGTTTATGACCAGAACGATGTAGATTATTACTGGCATGGCGAAGGCGCAGATGTATATTATATGCCTGTAGAATAATAAGATTGATGGACTTACACGGACACAGCTACCCGGCCAGGATGGCTGTGTCCGGTTACTGTTCCGGAGTTTGTCAAAGGCATGCTTTTTTGGAAAAGGTAACCAGGTCTGTAACGTTTGGAGGAAATATGGATAATTTTCAGGCATATGGCGAATTTGCCAGAGTGTATGATATGTTCCAGGATAATGTGGATTACGAAGCCTGGGGAAAATGGCTGAAACAGCAGCTTCATGGGCAGGGAATCACAGATGGGCTGGTTCTGGATCTGGGATGCGGTACAGGGACTATGACAGAGATCCTGGCAGAGGCCGGTTACGATATGATCGGAGTAGACAATTCAGAGGAAATGCTTGCAGAGGCTATGGAGAAGCGGGTAGAATCAGGTCATGATATTCTCTATCTTCTCCAGGATATGCAGGAGTTTGAATTATACGGGACCGTACGTGCAATAGTAAGTGTGTGTGACAGTCTGAACTACATAACAGAAGAAGAGGAACTGGAGCATGTGTTTGCCCTGGTGAATAACTATCTGGATCCACAGGGAATCTTTCTGTTTGATATGAACACCATTTACAAATACCAGACTATGATCGGGGACACCACCATAGCAGAAAACAGGGATGAGGGAAGCTTTATCTGGGAGAACAGCTATGATGAGGAAACCGGGATCAATACTTATGAGCTGGCTCTTTTTATCCCAAGAGAAGACGGGCTTTATGAGAAAACAGAGGAAATCCATTACCAGAGGGCTTATTCCCTGGAGAAGATCAAAGAGCTTCTAAAGAAGGCTGGCCTGGAATTGCTGGCTGTGTATGACGCTTATACCATGGAGCCGCCGAAAAAAGAAAGCGGCAGACTCACTTTTGTAGCACGTGAGCATGGTAAATTGAGTCTATAGAGTAAAAGCTATTTTAACCATAATTAAGATTGGAGAAGAAACAATACATGAATGATTATATAATCCGTGCCACTGCAGCGAATGACCAGATCCGCGCATTTGCGGCAGTAACCACCCAGATGGTGGAGGAAGCAAGAGAACATCATAATACAAGTCCGGTAGCCACAGCTGCACTTGGCAGGCTTCTGAGCGCAGGAGCCATGATGGGCTCCATGATGAAGGGAGAGAAGGATGTTCTCACTCTTCAGATCAAAGCAGGCGGTCCCCTTCAGGGAATTACAGTGACAGCAGATTCCCAGGGAAATGTAAAAGGTTATGTGGGAAATCCGGATGTGTGTATTCCGGCGAATTCCAAAGGAAAACTGGATGTGGCAGGTGCTGTAGGACCGGGCTTTCTGACGGTAATCAAGGACATGGGACTGAAAGAGCCATACAGTGGACAGGTTATGCTTCAGACCTGCGAGATCGCAGAAGACCTTACCTACTATTTTGCAACAAGTGAGCAGGTACCATCTGCAGTTGGTCTTGGTGTTCTGATGAATAAGAATAATACCGTACGTCAGGCTGGCGGCTTTATTGTACAGCTTATGCCTTTTGCAGAGGAAGAAGTGATTTCCAGACTGGAGCAGAATGTACAGAAGATCAATTCTGTTACCAACCTTCTGGAAGAAGGACACACTCCGGAGAGCCTGCTTGAAAAAGTTCTGGAAGGTTTCGATGTACAGATCAATGAGAAGATGGATACCAGATTCCATTGCAATTGTTCTAAAGAGCGGGTAGAGAAAGCACTGATCAGTATCGGAAGAAAAGAGTTAAACGAGATGATCCAGGAAGGCAAGCCCATTGAGATGAACTGTCATTTCTGCAATACAAATTATACATTTACAGTAGAAGAACTGAAAGAGATTCTGAGAAAGTGCAAATAAATTGCTTCTGGAAGATTGCTGGGAACGTCAGAAACAGTAACCCTGGAATTTCTGTAATGGTTATATAAGAGAAATGATGAAAAGAGAGGATCGGGAGATGAATCAGGGATTTATTAAAGTAGCGGCAGGAACGCCGCAGGTTACAGTTGCAGACTGCAAGGCCAACACGGAGGCAATTCTGGAGCTGATTCATGAAATGGAAGAACAGCATGCCAAGATCATGGTACTTCCGGAGCTTTGTATCACAGGATACACCTGTCAGGATCTTTTCCTTCAGAGAAGATTGCTGGACCGTGCATGGGAGAGCCTTCTGGATATCGCAGAAGAGACACAGGATGTGGATGCACTGATCTTTGTGGGACTTCCTATGCGCTTGAATGGAAAGCTTTACAATGTGGCAGCTGCACTGAACCATGGAAATATTCTGGGATTTGTGCCGAAGACTCATATTCCGAACTACAATGAATTTTACGAACAGCGCCATTTCGCTTCCGGGGAGGATGTATGGACAGATGTAACTGTAGGAGAGGAAAGCGTACCTTTTGGAAGCAGCCTTATTTTCACCTGTGAAAGTCTGCCGGAACTGACGGTAGGCGCGGAAATCTGTGAGGATCTGTGGGTTCCCCTTCCTCCAAGTGTGAAGCTTGCACAGGCAGGTGCACATATTATTGTAAATCTTTCCGCAAGTGACGAGATGGTTGGCAAGGATTCTTATCGGCGGGATCTGGTAAAAGGCCAGTCTGCAAGATTGATCTGCGGTTATATTTATGCCACTGCAGGGGAAGGGGAATCCTCCCAGGATCTGGTATTTGGAGGACAGAATCTGATCGCGGAGAACGGTACCATGCTGGCAGAAGCGAAGAGATTCCGGAATACGGTAATTTACGGGGAAATCGATGTCCAGCGACTGGCAGATGAGAGAAGAAGGATTTCCACATATCCGGCAGCAGACAGCTCAGACTGCCAGTTGGTACCTTTTGAAGTGGAAGTAGAGGAGACCTCTCTTACCAGGAAATTTGCCCCTTATCCTTTTGTGCCCTCTGTAAAAGAGGAAAGGGATATGCGTTGTGAAGAAATTCTCAACATCCAGGCTATGGGACTTAAGAAAAGAATGAGCCATATCCACTGCCAGAAAGCAATGGTGGGATTATCCGGCGGACTTGACTCCACGCTTGCATTGCTTGTAATAGCACGGACGTTCCAGCTGATGGGACTGCCATCGGATAACATCCGCTGCATTACCATGCCATGCTTTGGCACTACAGACAGGACTTACCAGAATGCCTGCAAATTAAGCCGGTGCCTTGGAGCCACCCTTACGGAGGTCAATATCAAAGAAGCGGTAAATGTTCATTTCCGTGATATCGGTCATGATGACATGGTTCATGATGTGACTTATGAGAACTGCCAGGCCAGAGAGCGTACCCAGATCCTTATGGATATGGCAAACCAGGAGGGCGCATTATTAGTAGGAACAGGTGATCTTTCTGAGCTTGCACTTGGCTGGGCGACCTATAATGGAGACCATATGTCCATGTATGGGGTAAACGCATCTGTTCCGAAGACTCTGGTGAGACACCTTGTCCGCTATTATGCAGATACCTGTGGGGAAAAAGAACTGGAGGAGGTACTTCTGGATATTCTGGATACTCCGGTAAGCCCGGAGCTTCTGCCGCCTAAGGATGGCAAGATCGCCCAGAAAACAGAAGACCTGGTTGGCCCATATGAGCTTCACGATTTCTATCTGTATTATATGCTTCGTGCTGGCTTTGAGCCGGACAAGATTTACCGGATCGCATGCCGTACCTTTGAAAATACCTATGACAGGGCTACAATCCTGAAATGGCTGAAAACCTTCTACCGGAGATTTTTTGCCCAGCAGTTTAAGCGCTCCTGTCTGCCAGACGGTCCGAAGGTGGGAAGTGTAGCACTTTCCCCAAGAGGAGATCTGCGCATGCCAAGTGACGCAAGTGCAGCAGTCTGGATGGAAGCCCTTGAGGAACTGGAAGCATAGAAATTACAAGGAGATTTAGAGCCTGTTTGAAAAATCATTCCTGCAATCTGCATGCCCCACTTTGCGGTATATTTTGCCCTCTTTCAGTGGTTGTAGCCCGCTACGCCTCCCTCAATCAGACAAAATCTCCCACAAATTGTGACGCACATCTTGCAGAAAGCCTTTTTCAAACACGCTCTAGCTGTGCTGCAAAAAGGAGCAGCTGATGCATGAATGATGTATTAAGGAGTTTCAGGCGGAGAATTTACATGGTTCTCCGCCTTTTTCAGTGCATTGGAAATAGCCGAAATAAGCAGCTGGGAGGTGTATTTCCTGTCAGTTGAATATTTCAGGGTGTCCAGGGACTGTCCTTTGATGATCTGGCTTGCCAGGGATTCCAGGGAAGGTTTCACCAGGGGGAACATGGCAGTGGTACTCTCACTTAAATTCACCAGTTCAATAGACTGGATACTGTCCTGGTCTACGGTAACCTCCACATCAAAGGTATTATTATTTAATGTAAGGGAACTGCGGTAAACTCCAGGAGTATACAAAGCCTCGCCCTTTGCGGATGTGGTCTGGCTTTTTCCAGGACCAAACATAAAATAGATCAGTATCCCAAGAAGGATGGCAAGGATCAGAAAGGCAACGGTATAGATGATTTCTTTCATATGTAACACAACGATCCTGGTTTTTGAACTCATGAACAGCGCCTCCCATGTAACTTGTTTATTCTATCCTATTATCAAAGAGGAGAAATTATGTTAGAATATAAAAAGAAACAATTTCGGAAATTATTTGGAGGAGAATAACGTGTCCTTACAGTTTATTATCGGCAGCTCCGGCATAGGCAAAACTCATTATGCCTGCAGCAGGATCATCCAGGAGTCCCTGGAAAATCCGGATCGCCTTTATTACATCGTGGTTCCAGAGCAGTTTACCATGCAGACACAGAAAGATGTGGTAGAAATGCATCCTGGAAAAGGCATTCTGAATATAGACGTGCTCAGCTTTGACCGTCTTGCTTACCGTATATTTGAGGAAGTGGGAGGGGCACAGGAGGTGCTTCTTGATGATACCGGGAAAAGCATGGTGATCCAGAAATTAGTGCAGCAGCATAAAAAAAATCTGCCCTACCTCGGCAGCCAGATGAACAAACCGGGCTATCTGGATGAAGTGAAATCTCTGATCTCAGAGTTTATGCAGTACGATATCCACGAAGAGGATCTGGAGGATATGCTGGAAAAAACAGGTGAGGAATCCCTGCTTCATATGAAAATGCAGGATGTGGGCATTTTATACCAGGCCTTCTGCCAGTATCTGGAAGGGCATTACATGACTGGTGAAGGCGTGATGGATGGGTTGAAAAAAGCCATTCCTTTTTCTGGTAAGCTGAGAAATTCAGTGCTCCTTCTGGATGGGTTTACCGGCTTTACGCCTGTTCAGATGAATGTGATACAGGAATTGCTGGCGGTTTGTGATAAGGTACTTGTAACGGTTACCATGGACGCCAGAAAGGATCCTTTCCAGATGGGAAAACCACATCAGCTTTTTTATATGAGCAGGAAGATGATCCACACCTTATCCGGACTTACAAAGGATGTGGATACACCTGTTCTTCTTTTGGATGAGGGAAAGGGACGTTTCCAGAATGCTCCTGCCCTTGGATTTCTGGAGCAGCATCTCTTCCGGTATCAAAGGTCCTCTTATGGAAAGAAACAGGACGAGATCCGGATATTTGCGGCAGAATCTCCCATAAAGGAGCTGGAAGAAACAGCGAGAAGAATCCGCCGTATGGTACGTGAGAAGAACCTGAAATATGGCGAGATCGCAGTGATCACAGGAAATCTGGAAGCATATAAAAGTGTGGCCGCCCAGGTTTTTGAAGAGGCTCAGATCCCTTATTTTCTGGATGAGAAGCATTCTATCCTGATGAATCCTTTTGTGGAATATATCCGGGCAGCCCTTGATATGGCAGCCAAAGGATTTTCGTACGAAAGTGTTTTCCGGTATCTGCGCTGCGGTATGTCAGGACTTACCAGGAAAGAGACGGACATGCTGGAAAATTATGTGCTGGCACTTGGTATTAACGGATACAAAAAATGGTCCCAGAAGTGGATCCGGACCTACCGGACTATGAAAGCAGAAGACATTCAGGTTTTGAATGAATACCGTGAGAAATTTGTAAGAGAAGCAGAACCTCTTTATCAGGGCTTTTCCAGTGGAAAAAAGAAAGTAAGTGAATATTGTTATAGTTTATATCAGTTTATCACAGGCTGCGAAATACAGAAAAAGTTAAAAGAACAGGAGCTTTCTTTCCAGGAAAGAGGGGAAAAAGCACTGGAAAAGGAATATGCGCAAATATATGGAATTGTTATGGAGCTTCTGGACCGGATGGTAGAGATCCTGGGAGAAGAAGAGCTTACCAGAATGGAATTTATCCAGCTTCTGGAAACCGGCTTTGCCAAATCCAAGGTGGCGTTGATCCCGCCAAGTATGGACCAGGTTCTCATCGGGGATATGGAGAGAACTCGTCTGAAAGAAATCAAGGTATTGTTTTTTGTGGGCGTAAATGAAGGAAATATTCCGAAAAACACAGATTCCGGTGGAATGCTTACCCAGATGGACAGGGAGTTTTTTGCGGCAGAAGGGATGGAGTTGGCACCAGGTCCTAAGGAACTGATGAATACCCAGCGTTTTTATCTGTATCTGAACCTTACCAAGCCAAGTGTTTATCTGTGTTTGTCCTATTGTTTTTCCAATGGAAAAGGCGAGCCTTTAAGTCCTGCATATCTGATCCACAGCATTCTGGCAATGTATCCTGGACTGGAAGTGCAAAATGCAGGGGATGAGGAATTTAACCTGAGCAGTATGGAGCTTCCGGGCACCAGCCTGGAATGCTTCCTGAAAGGGCTTTCAGAAGGTGCCTTAGGAAAGGGAGATCCTTTGTACAGTGAGCTTTACAGCTGGTATCTTAGAAGCTCAAAGTATGGGAAAACCGCAAAAATGCTGGTGGAGGCTTCCAGGACCAGAAAGCCGTCAGATGTGATCAGCGAAAGTGTGGCAAAGGTTCTGTATGGAGAAGTATCTCCGTACAGTGCCACCAGACTGGAGCGTTATTCTGCCTGCGCTTTTGCCCATTTCCTTCAGTACGGGCTGAAGCTTACGGAGCGTGCAGAATATGAGTTTCGAGCCATGGATATGGGAAACATCATGCATAAGGTTTTGGAGAAGCTGATAAGGGAAGTGCATAAAGAGAAGCTTTCCCTGACAGGGCTTTCGGATGAACAAAGAGATGATATGGCCGACAGACTGGTGGATGAGGTAAGTGCAGACTATGGCAACACCATTCTGAAAAGCAGTGCCCGTAACGAGTACATGATCGAACGCACAAAACGGATGGTGCGAAGAACGGTCTGGGCAATCTCTGAGCAGCTACGCTTAGGTGAATTCGAGCCGGAGGGCGTGGAAGTGGTGTTCCAGGGAGGAAGAATCGATCGTGTGGATACCATGGAAACAGAGGATGGCAAGTTGTATGTGAGGGTTATTGATTATAAAACTGGAAACACTTCCTTTGATCTGGTATCTTTGTATCATGGTCTGCAGCTGCAGCTGATGATCTACATGGATGGAGCCCTTACTGTGGAAAGAAACAAGCACCAGGATAAAGAAGTGATTCCGGCCGGTGTGTTTTATTATAACATCAAAGACCCTATGATCCAGGAAAAAATTGATGCAGATGTAGATTCTGTCCGTCAAAAGGTACTGAAAGAACTGAAAATGAATGGTCTGGTACAGGCTGACAGGGAATTGGTAGAAAAAATGGACAGCTCTCTGGTATCTCTTCCAGTGTCCTTTAACAAGGACGGAAGCTTCCGCAGGAATTCTTCTGTGGCTACAAGAGAGCAGTTTGACCTTCTGAACCGATATGTGAAAACAAAGATTTCCCATATCAGACAGGCAATCCTGGCAGGAGACGCCCAGGTTTCCCCGTATCTGCTTGGGAAGAAAAATGCCTGCACTTACTGTCCTTATAGTGGTGTGTGTGGCTTTGATATGGAAATCCCCGGTTATGAGTTCCGGAGACTGAAAAATTTTGCAGATGAAGAGCTGTGGAATGCGTTTGCAAAGGAGGCGAAATGAGATGGCAGTAAACTGGACGAAAGAACAGGAACAGGTTATCTGGCTAAGAAACCGGAACATTCTGGTCAGTGCAGCTGCCGGTTCAGGCAAGACTGCAGTGCTTGTCCAGAGAATCCTGGAGAAGGTGCTGGATCCTTCCAATCCTGTGGACATTGATCGCCTTCTGATCATGACCTTTACCAGGGCAGCAGCAGGGGAAATGCGGGAGAGAATCGCAAATGCACTTGAAGACGCGCTTTATCAGAATCCGGATAATG
This sequence comes from Clostridia bacterium, assembly GCA_029101305.1. Classification (GTDB taxonomy): domain Bacteria; phylum Bacillota; class Clostridia; order Lachnospirales; family Lachnospiraceae; genus Blautia_A. The sequence continues at coordinate 14,937 of JAQXQS010000108.1, forward strand.
AACATCTTCAGCGCCAGACTACTTTGATCCATACTGCACAGATCACCACCATTGATGGATTTTGTGCTTATGTGATCCGCAATTATTTTCATCTGATTGGTCTTGATCCTGGGTACCGTACCGGGGAAGAAGGGGAATTAAAGCTTCTCAAAGAAGATGTGATGAAAGATCTTCTGGAATCCTATTATGCATCTGGCAATGATAAATTCCAATATTTCATTGAATGCTATGCATCAGGGAAAACAGACGATGGAATCAAAGAACTGATCTATTCCCTGTACAATGCAGCAATGAGTAACCCATATCCGGATCAATGGCTGGCAGAATGTACAGATAGTTATAAAATGACGGATATAAATGAGATAAAAGCATCAGAATGGATGAATCTGTTATGGAAAAATGTCCTGGAAGATATCCGTCAGGCACAGGCGCTGATCCAGGAAGCCAGACAGATCTGTGCCAGCCCATGTGGACCGTATCTTTACGATGATGCTCTTGGAAGTGATCTGCTTCTTATCCGGGAAGCGCAGGAAAAGGCAGAAGCAGGAGATTTTGACGGTGTCAGGGCACTTCTTGGAAGTCCTTCCTTTGCAAGGCTTTCCACGAAAAAGCCGAAGGAGCCTGTGGATGACACCATGAAGGAACAGGTGAAGGCGCTGCGGGAGAATGCAAAGGGAATCCTGAAAGACACAGGAAGCCGGTATTTTACAGTGAAGGAAGAGGAGCTTCCGGTACTTCTGGCATCCTGCAGGGAGCCTGTAGAAATGCTGGTGGAGCTTACACGGGAATTTATCCGCCTGTACGGGGGAAAAAAGCGGGAGAAGAACATTCTGGATTTTACAGATATGGAGCATTTTGCCCTGGAAATTCTTATGGAGCGTAAGAAGGATGATTCCGGGGAGTATGTTTATCATATGAGTCCTGCCGCCAGGGAGCTTTCCCTAAAATTTGTTGAGGTTATGTTTGATGAGTACCAGTACAGCAATCTGTTGCTGGAAAGGATCACAAACGGTTTATCCGGCTGGGCAAGGGGGCAGAAAAATATCTTCATGGTGGGAGATGTGAAACAGAGCATTTATCGTTTCCGCCTTGCAAGACCGGAGCTTTTTATGGAAAAATATAAAAAGTACAGTTTAACGGACAGTGAAGAACAGAGGATTGACCTTCACAAAAATTTCCGCAGCAGATCACAGGTGCTGGATGCAGCCAATTTTATTTTCCGGCAGATTATGGGGGAAGACCTGGGAGGAATCGCTTATGATGAAGCGGCGGCTCTTTATCCGGGAGCCCAGTTCCCGGATGGAAATGAGGAAGGATTCCTGCCCACAGAGGTCCTTCTGGTGGAAAAGGATTCTGAAGAACTGGAAGAGCTGATGGATGGAAAGGATGCCAGGGAACTGGAGGCACTTGCCATTTCTCACAGGATAAAGGAAATTGTGGGAAAAGAGCAGATTCTGGATAAAGAGACGAAGGAATACCGGCCGGTCCGTTACGGGGATATCGTGATTTTGCTCCGCAGCGCATCTGGATGGGCAGAAACCTTTACAGATGTACTGGGGGCACATGGCATTCCAGTATATGCAGCTTCTAAGACGGGATACTTTTCGGCTCTGGAGGTGGTCACAGTCCTGAATTATCTGCAGGTATGTGACAACCCTTTGCAGGATATTCCGCTGGCTGGTGTGCTCAGATCCCCCATGGTAGGCTGCAGCACCCAGGAGCTGGCGGTACTGCGGGAAGAATTTCCTGATGGAATGATATATGAGAGTGTAGAGGCATTTGTCCGGGAATACGAGAAAGAGCGCAGCAATCTGATTTCCAAGGAAGAGAGAAAAGGGCTTTATGTGAAATTGCATACCTTTATCAACCAGCTGGAGGAAATGCGCGATCTTGCAGTTTATACGCCGGTACATGAGCTGATTCTTGAAATTCTTAGAAGAACTGGCTATGGAAATTATGCAAAAGCTTTGCCAAATGGTGCACAGCGGAGTGCGAATCTTGCCATGCTGGTGGAAAAGGCTATGGATTATGAGAAGACCAGCTATCGTGGATTGTTTAACTTCGTACGGTATATTGAACACTTACAGAAGTATGAGGTGGATTATGGAGAGGTCAATCTGTCCGGCGCAGGAGAAGGTGCTGTGGAGATCATGACCATTCATAAAAGCAAGGGACTTGAATTTCCGGTTGTGATCCTTGCCGGAATGGGAAAGCAGTTTAATTTCCAGGATTTAAATGCAAGACTTCTTATTCATCCGGAGTATGGACTTGGCGCAGATGCGATTCTGCCAGACCGGCGTATGATCGTTTCCACCCTGAACAAACAGGTGATCCGCAGGGCACTTCTGGAGGAAAGCTTGGGGGAGGAAATCCGTGTGCTCTATGTTGCTCTGACCCGTGCGAAAGAAAAGCTGATCCTGACGGGAACCATTGCAAATCTGGAAAAGAAACTGATAGAACTGTCAAGATTCCGAGAAAATCAGCAGGAGCTTCTTCCGGCAGAAACCAGGTTAAAGGGAAAAACTTACTGGGATTATGTTTTGCCGGCTCTTGCCAGACACCGTTGTATGGACGCGCTTTACCAGGAATTTGGGCTGTTGCCTTCCTGTGGAAATCCTCTTTATGGTGATGTGTCAGAATTCCGGGTAAAGAGAATTACAGCCAGAATGCTGACTGACGCAGAAGTGGTGGAGCAGGCAGCCGGTCAGATGGAGGATGATATTCTGGACAACTGGGATTGCGAAAAAACTGTGGATAGTGAGATCCGGGCGGAGCTTGAGAAACGTTTTGGGTTTGTGTATCCGTATGAATACCGCAGGGACATTCCGGTTAAGGTCAGTGTGTCGGATCTGAAAAAGAAAAGTTACCATGAAGATACGGATATTGAAGAGGCGGTTTATTTTGAGCCGGATATTGTTCCGTTGATTCCAAGATTTATGGAAGAAAAGAAGCAGGAGGAAGAGCCGGAGATATTTACTGGTTCTGCCAGAGGTACTGCTTATCACCGTGTTATGGAATGTATAGAGTACGATAAAACGGACAATGAAATGCAGCTAAAAGAGCAGATTGCAGGTCTTGTGGAGAGTAAAAAAATGTCTGAAGCAGAGGGTGGATGTGTAAGGATTTCGGACATCCATGCTTTTGTGGAGTGTGAACTGGGACAGAGGATGAAGACGGCAGCACTGTCTGGCAGACTTTTCCGGGAGCAGCCGTTTGTGATTTCCAGAAGTGCAGCGGATATTGATGAAAACTGGGATCCGAAGGAGAGTGTGCTGGTTCAGGGAATCATTGATGCTTATTTCCTGGAGGGGGAGGATATTGTCCTGGTAGATTATAAGACGGACCGGGTGCGAAAAGGGGAAGAGAAGAAGCTGGTTCAGCTTTATCATACACAGCTGGAGGATTATGCGCAGGCACTGGAGCGGATGACGGGGAGAAGGGTGAAGGAGAAATTTATTTATTCTTTTGCATTGAGAAAAGCAATTTTACTATAATTGGCTATGCGGGGG
>JAQXQS010000109.1 GCA_029101305.1 Clostridia bacterium
GCTTATACGGAGGGAAGAGAAGGAAATCGGAAAGGAAATCGGAATTCGGATTGGAGAAGAAAGAGAGCGAAAGAATACGGAGAGAGAACGGAGGAATACAGAAAGAGAGCGCAGGCGGGCCGATGCTGAAAGTGCCCGGGCAGATGCCGAAAGCGTTCGGGCTGATGCCGAAAGTGTTCGGGCAGATACTGCTGAAAAGGAAAATCAGCGGTTAAGGAAAATTCTGAGAGAAAATGGAATCATGTGAAGGAAATATTATTCTATCTTGTTAATTTTCCTAGATTGATTTTCAAGTCAGATGAAATACTGTTTTTAAGATAACAAAATCCTGTACTGGTGAAGGTGCTTCAATCTGTATCATCGGTGCAGGATTTTTATTTTTTGAACGTTTGAGAATTCTTTGGCTTTTTTCGGTAGCATATTCATTTTTATAAGTATAATACCATACTGATATATTGACTATAATAGATAATACAGCATGCATAATAACAAAATAAAACTAATAAGATAAAATTTATACTTATTTAATATATTCGCTCTTCTCAAAACCACGCGGATATGTTAGTATAAACACAAAGCATATTTCTTCTAATTATCAGGGCGCGTCCTGCGCCATCTATTTTCATCTAAATACATTTCAGAAATCTATGCTTTTCATTTCAAATTAAGTAAGAGCAGGAGATGTCTGAAACGTAGGATTCGAGTCTCCTGGGAAGGGAGAATTGAATATGGTGAAACAGAGTGCAGCGAATGTAAAAGAACAGGACTCACAGCAGGCGGATGAGGTGACAAAGGCGGTTAATGTGAAATACAAAGATACAATCTTTCGGATGCTTTTTTCTGACAAGAAGAATCTTTTGTCTTTGTACAATGCCTTAAACGGAAGGGATTACTGCGACCCGGATTTGTTGGAAATTGTGACATTAGACAGCGCGATTTATATGGGAGTGAAGAATGATCTTGCGTTTATCCTGGATTGTAACATGTTCCTGTGGGAACACCAGTCCACGTATAATCCGAACATTCCGTTGAGAGACCTTCTTTATATTGCAAAGGAATATCAGAAGTATGTGAAGCAGAAGAAGATTTCCCTATATTCCACCAGACAGCAGAAGCTGCCGGCACCTAGGTTTATTGTATTTTATAATGGTAGATCTGAGGTAGGGGAACGGTTCGAACACCGGTTGTCAGATGCATATGAGAATTTCAGCGGGGAACCGGAATTAGAGCTGAAGGTTACCGTTCTTAACATAAATGAAGGCCATAATCAGAAGCTTATGGAGCAGTGTCAGATTTTGAAGGAATATGCAGATTTCGTAGCAAGAGTAAGGCAACACCAGAAGACATTGCCTGTGAAAACTGCGATAGAACAGGCGGTGCAGGAATGCATTCAGGAAGGGATTCTAAAGGAATTCCTGCTGGAAAACCGGGCGGAGGTTATTGAAATGAGCATATTTGAGTATAACCAGAAAGAGGAAGAGGAACTTATACGGAGGGAAGAGAAGGAGATCGGAAAGGAGATCGGAATTCGGATTGGAGAAGAAAGGGAACGGAAGAATACGGAGAGAGAACGCAGACGGGCGGATTCTGAAAAAATACGAGCAGATTTTGCTGAAAAGGAAGTCTTGCTGTTAAGAGAAATTCTGAAAGAAAACGGAATTATGTGAAGGAAACTAATTTTCTTAGGACAATTTTTCCAGCAATGTGAAATATAAGGACACGATTTTTCGAATGCTTTTTTCTGATAAGAAGAACCTGTTGTCTTTGTATAATGCCTTAAACGGAAGAGATTACCGTGATCCGGATTTGTTGGAAATTGTGACATTAGACAGTGCGATTTACATGGGAGTGAAGAATGATCTTGCGTTTATCCTGGATTGCAACATTTTCCTGTGGGAACACCAGTCCACGTATAATCCAAATATTCCGTTGAGAGACCTTCTTTATATTGCAAAGGAATATCAGAAGTATGTGAAGCAGAAGAAGATTTCCCTATATTCCACCAGACAGCAGAAACTGCCAGCGCCAAGGTTTATTGTATTTTATAACGGCAAGTCTGAGGTTGGGGAACGGTTCGAGCACCGGTTGTCAGATGCATATGAGAATTTCAGTGGGGAGCCGGAATTAGAGCTGAAGGTCACTGTTCTTAACATAAATGAAGGCCATAATCAGAAGCTGATGGAGCAATGCCAGATTTTGAAGGAATATGCAGATTTCGTAGCAAGAGTAAGGCAACACCAGAAGACATTGCCTGTGAAAACTGCGATAGAACAGGCGGTGCAGGAATGCATTCAGGAAGGGATTCTAAAGGAGTTCCTGCTGAAAAATCGGGCGGAGGCTGCAGAAAAGGAAAATCAGCGATTAAGGTTTTGAGAGAAAACGGAATCATGTGAGGGAAACACTATTCCATCTTGATAATTTTTCAGCCAGGTACAATACCAACGGGAATAGACACATTCCTGCTCTTTTGCTATAATAAAATCCACATAGCAAAGGAAGGAAGTATTGAAATTGAATACAAAAAATAAAGGTTTTACACTGGCAGAATTGCTTATTGTTGTTGCAATTATCAGTGTGCTTGTTGCCATCAGCATTCCTATTTTTTCTTCACAGTTGGAAAAAAGCCGTGAGGCAACTGATTTGGCCAATGTGCGTGCCGCGTATGCGGAGATTATGGCAGAAGCGAATACTGGTGATACGAATAGTGTATATTATAACGCTTTTACCAAAGAATATAATAAAATTGTTTACTTGAAGCAAAAGAAAGATGGCTGGACTACTAAGGGTGTTTTGAATGTAGGTGGGATTACTTCTGATGATCCACGGTGGAAAGGGAATGTTATGGGGGATGGAAAATGTATCGTCGCATATAACATGACTAATCAGGAAGTAACATTAACCTGGAATGGTTTAACCTTGCGGGTAAACTATCATTGGAGTGTTGGGGATGATAACCGTTTAGATGCGTCGGCAGGAAGTCATAATGACGCAAATTGGCCTTGCAATGCGATTACTGACTTTTTAACTGCAACAAATGGAACGAAACAGCAGCTTACCACAGCTGCAATTACAAGTGCAAGTCCTACGCTTCAAAAGGGTATAAGTGAAGGATATGCGTATCAGATCGGTTATTTTATTGTGGACAGTGATAATAATATCATCGTGAATTCTGGAAGACGTAATATTACAGGTTCCAAGGAAAACTATACACTCAATGTTACAGACTATAGAGATAATAATATAAAGAAGCAGTTTGTGAACACAACATATGAGTCAGATGAGACTTATACTTATAAGAAAGCAGATGATTTAAAAAGTGGTGATAATATAAAAATTGCAGTTCAGGTGTTTAAAGTGAAAGATAACGGAAACGGGACTGCGGTAAAGATGTCTCTGGAAGAGGCAAGGGAATTGGAAAAATTGATTTCTGTTGAAAACGTGGCGTAGTGATACACTTTGCCAGACGATATGATTGCCTTTTTGAGCTCTTGTTATTTATCAGGTCAGGTGCTAAAATCAAACCAGAAAAATAAAAGAGCGTGTTTGAAAAATATAATCTGCACACTCCAGGAGGCAATCATAATGACACATGAAGAATTTGAAAAAGCAGCAACCTACTGGGATAAAAAAGAACAGACCGAGATGCCGAAGGAGACATTGAAGCAGGCTGTATATAAATTTATAAATGAAAATAATACCTGCGCGCTTGCCACAGGCACTGGGGATTACATTAGATGTACACCTATAGAATACAGCTTCCACGACGATAAGTTCTGGATGCTTTCAGAGGGTGGCAGGAAATTCATAGGTTTGGAAAAAAACGAGAATGTATGTCTGGCTGTCTATGATAAATATGACAGTTTTGGCAATTTGAGAAGCCTGCAGATTATGGGAAAAGCGGAACTGATCGAGCCATTTTCCGAAGCCTACAATGCCCACGCAGAGTATAAGAAAATTCCGCTTACGGCTTTAAAGAAGCTGGCCTCCCCTATGAACCTGATCTGTGTCACACCAGTGGAAATAGATGCCCTGTTTTCGGAGTTTAAGAAGGCGGGATATAGCAGCAGATAGAAATTGGAATTTTGAAAGGTATATTCTTGCCTTTTTCAAAAAAGCGAGCCTTCCAAGCTAATTCTGGCCGCCAATATATTTGGCAATATTAGAGTTGTTCATAACAGTAGTGTTTGTGGGTTCGCTGTCTGCATTAGCCATGCCACTATATATTCGGGTGGAAAGTTGTTTGTTTTTGTTATATCCCACATTTATCACTATCCAGTCCCACCCATTATTTTTATTTGATTTACTGGTTATTTTTAAGGTATCGACATTTAATCCGGAATTTGTTAATAAATTTTCTATTCCCTGATGATAGGCATTCCACGGGTTACTTGAGACTCCATTTATAGTTGTGCCGGGATCTACGCCGCAGAATAAAGTTCCATGTTTTATTTGGTCTTTCTTATAGTCTTTAGGAAAACTATTTTCATCCCGTGCAAGTGTAACCCATATAGAATAATTATTAGATCCGAGTTGTGACGGGAACTGTACACTTCCATCGTTTACAGCGGTGGCCAGTATAGACTCGATATCCCTGGCGGTGTGGATATCAACTGCCCGCCGGACCTTTTCCAGCTGATTGTTAAATATCGGAATGGATATTGCGACCAACACGCCAATGATGGCAACCACGATCAAAAGTTCTGCCAGTGTAAAGCCTTTCTTATTTTTCATTACCTTCCCCACCTTATTTCCTTTTGTAAAATATGATGTCAAGGTCAAAAGTTAACCTTTCTCTTAATATAGCACATTGAGGTATGAATTTGTACTATTTTGCTGAAAAAAGTAAATGAAAAATTGGATTATTATAATTGTTTTTGAACACAACCAATTTTATGGATTGCTGGCATGAACAGAATAAACAGAAAAACAGAATTTTATGGAGCTAATTTAAAAGATATATCCAGACCTTGTTATTTTAGTGGTCAGGTGCTAAAATCGAATCAAAAAAGAAGGAGTATTTTTTATGGAAAAGAATGGACATAAGAGAAAATGGCTGGTCTATCTTTTGACGTTCTGCCTGATCCTTTTGGGTGGCACTATTCAGGTATCTGCGGCGTCAAAGGTGAATCTGAAAAATGCCGAGATCAGATTATCAGCCGGGCAATTTACTTATAATAAGAAAGTGCAGCGCCCGAAAGTGACGGTAACCTATAAGGGCAAAAAGCTGAAAGAGAAGAAAAATTATACGGTGAAGTATTCATCAGGATGCAGAAATGTAGGCTCTTATACCATTCAGATTATAGGAAAAGGCGCTTACACAGGGACGGTGAAGAGGCAGTTTACCATTTTGCCACCGAAGACACAGATCATAAGTGCCAGTGCCAGGAAAAATGGTATCAATGTAGTGGTGAAGAAGCAGACTGCCCAGACAAGCGGCTATCAGCTCCGTTATTCTACCAATTCCAAGCTGAAAAATGCCAAGGTTTTGACTGTGAAAGGGAATAAGAAGACAAGCTTCGCAATCGGTAGTCTGAAAGCAGGAACTACCTATTATATGCAAGTCCGTACTTACATGACTGTAAAAGGAAAGAAATATTACTCCGGCTGGTCCGTGGCGATTTCCCGCAAAACTACAGGAAAAAGCAGTAATACAGCTGTGAAGCCGACTCCAACGAAAAAGCCGACACCAGCTCCAACCAAAAAGCCGACCCCAACTCCGACAACGAAACCATTGCCAAAGCTGACTTTTGAAGAAGGACAATCCAGTATCACCCTGGAAAGTGGAAAATACTACGGAATTGAGACTTCCAATAATATAAAGGATATCAACATTTCCGATGAAACAGTTGTTTATTCCTTAGGAGATAAAGGAAACAGATATTGTGACTTCGAGACTTTGGAGCCAGGAAAATGTGTGATCACGATTACAGATATTTACGGTCAGAAAATCACTTCCACTGTTCAGGTTACCCAGAAACTGTATGATCCCCGTGTGGAGACTTCCTATGAGGTGAAATCGGAAACTCTGGATAAGAGCCTTCCGGTTCCGAATGTGAAATCCGTAGATTATGGAGATGAATGGATTGAGCTGAATTGCCCGGGAACTTTTTCATCATCAGATGCTTACACCGGGTATGAGGGTTATCTTTCTTATAACAATGCGTTCAAGGAAAGTATTCAGGTAAGCCGATGCGTTAGCGAGTACAATGGCATTGGAAGTATCAGTTTTTATTATTTAAATACTGGCAGAAGTTATTATGTGAAGGTTCGTTCTTACACAGTACGCAATAACGTGAAAGTCGTAAGCCCATGGAGTGAAATCCGCAAGGTTGATCTGCCAAATTATGATAAGGAAGGCACAGAACCTGCCAGATATACCTATGAAATTTATGGACTGGATAAGCAGAAAGCGGATATTTATACAGATTGTATAAAGCCTCTTTTTATAAAGACAGACAATCCGGATCTGAATTCCTTTGAGCTGCTTTGCAATGGAAAAAGTCCTTTCGTAAATGTGTATTCTGGTGGTACGACTCATATATATGAGGATATTCCTTACGAAAATGATGATTCTGAGACCTCATCTTTGAAGAAAGTAAAAGGCGGTTATATCGGATATGTAAGATTTTCGGAAGCGGGGACTTATAATGTTGAATTCCGTGAATATTCTTTAACCGGTTACACGGTTGCCAAAAGAATGACTTTGAATGTGCTGGATTATGATAAGGCTGCAAAGGCATGGATGACCGATATTATTAACAAGACCACCACGTCAGGCATGACGCCTTTTGAAAAAATGGATGCAGTATGTGAGTATCTCACCAAGCCAGGACTTTTTAAATATGTAACGGTTCATGGAGATTATCTGGTGTCCCTGGCGTCTGAGCCAAATAGCCCGTACTTCATATCTTACCGTTGGGATTCCTGCACTTCACCAGCTGCACTTTGCCAGTTTGCGGAACTGATTGGTGGTTTTGATGACATTCATAACTGTTATGGTGATTACCCGATTGGTTCAGATGATTGGCGCAGCTGGCACTACATAGCCAAGCTTAGGATAGGAAATGAAACCAGAAATTACGCAGTCTGCCCGTTGTCCCCGACGGGTGAAGTGGGAGAGATACAGAAGATTGACTTAACAGACTTAGGAAGGATGAGGAAATTTGGATAGGAAAAAGAGCGGATTTACGCTGGCAGAACTTTTGATCGTGGTGGCGATCATTGCTGTGCTGGTGGCAATCAGTATTCCGGTTTTTTCTTCCCAGCTGGAAAAAGCAAGGCGGGCGGTAGACGTGGAAAATGCCCGGAATATACGAAGTGTGCTGGCGAATGCGATTAACGATGAATCGTTTGTGTTTAATAATAAAGATGCTATGCTTGAGGTAGTGGTGTCCCGGAATGAAAAAAACGGTGGCTTTAGTGGAAATAATGGACAGGTTAAAAATGATCTTATTATTAATGGAGTCCAATACCATAATGCGTCAGATGGTAATCTTCACGGCTACAAGCTTGTATGGGATTTTTTGGAGAAGAATGGTATTCAAAAGAATCTGACAATGAAACAAAAAAGTTCCGGTGTTACCTGGTATGGAGTACAAATAAATGGAAATGGAGAAAGCTACTATTTGGAAGGAACAGGGGACATTGGAAAGAATGCAAAAAAATATGCCTGGTCTGACCTGAATACGCCGATCAAATAGAGAACTTTGGAAAACAGTTTTGGGAACAGTGCCAGATTCCATCTTGCTGTTTTGTGAATCAGGCGTTAGAATCAAACCAGAAAAATGGTATAAAAACGGGAGGTATCAATTATGAGCAGAGTTAATTTTGGAGCGAAACCATGGCTATACCCAATGCCAGTGCTGATCATTGCGACCTATGATGAGAATGGTGTGCCGAATGCAATGAATGCGGCATGGGGAATCATTACGGATATGAATGAGATCAGTATCAGCATGGCTGATCACAAAACCACAGAAAATATGGCTAAGACAGGCGCTTTCACCGTAAGCATGGCAACTGCAGATACCGTTACAGCCAGCGATTATGTAGGAATTGAATCTGCGAAAAAAGTACCGGACAAGTTTGCAAAAGCCGGTTTCCATGCGACCAGAAGTGAATTTGTCAATGCACCGCTGATCGATGAGCTTCCAATGGCACTTGAGTGCAAAGTGAAAAGCTTTGACAACGGTATTCTGGTTGGTGAGATCGTGAATATCAATGCAGATGAAGCCATTCTTACTGACGGTCATATTGATACTGCCAAATTAAAACCAATCAGCTATGATCCTGTAAACAATGCTTACCTGGTTCTTGGGGAAAAGGTAGGAAATGCTTTTAAGGATGGTTTGAAATTGAAATAAGTGTCAGAGTGAAAATTGTGCTTGAATATGCTTTGGCATCGGAAAAATGATATCTGGATGTATTGTGCGGGAAATATTGCGATATGTCCAGGTATCATTTTTTTGATAAGAAAGACTGGCGTCGGTGTTTTCTTATTTCTTCGGTATTTCTAGATCAATATGTATTTTCTACGAAAACAGGGGATTCTTTTGTAAAAAATGTAAATGGATTTTTATATGGCTATGTGCTATTATTGAAAGACAAAAAATACGTTTAATTAATAAAAACATAGAATAAAAGGGCTGTGTAAGTTGTTCCTTATAATTATATAAGCAGAGCAAGGTAATGCCGTATATAAGATGAGGAAATGTTTATACATAAGAGTAAGAAAATACTTATACAAGAGATAAGGAAATGTTTATGGAAAGAAAAAAGAAATCGGTCAGTGGTTTTACATTGGCAGAATTGTTAATTGTAGTGGCAATTATTGCAGTGCTGGTAGCAATTGCCATTCCAATTTTTACGAGCCAGCTGGAAAAAAGCCGGGAGGCAGTTGATCTTTCAGACGTCAGGTCAGCCTACGCGGAAGTGATGATGGCTGCGATAACAGGGGATACCACTGCAATCTATACGAAAGACAGTACTCAGACAATATATGACTCACAGAAAAATGAGTATTCCATTACGGTACAGCCTCTGAAACAGAAACAGGATGGCTGGCAGACGGCGCTGCCGATTACGATTGGAGGGGTGTCGTCGAGCGCTGGATCACCGTATTGGATTGGCGAACCGGGACCGAATGGGTATTGTAAGGTTACATATCATCCGGTGGCAGGCTCAACGGGAGAGTATGTTTCGTTTGAGTGGAGCGGGGGAAATTCAGGGACATCTGGAGGTACATCAGGTGGTGATGGTGGCACTGGCGACGGAAGTGGAGATTCTGGAGAGAATTCTACACCGGGAACAGGAGGTTCTGTAACTCCGACGCCGATACCCTCAATGGGAGATGCTTGGAAGTCGATTGTAGAAAAAAATGGCATGGTTGATTGGCCAACTGCTCCCACCAATGGTTGGTATAGTTGGAAAACGGGGCAAATTGTTCGTTTTGAAGGTATATACTATATATCTCTGGAAACTAATAGACAAGAATTTAATCAGTGGGGATATTTTAATCCAATGTCAGATAATAGAAAAAGCAACTTTGCGATGGTTTCGGGTAGATTTTATACATCCAATGATGTTGATACTCAAGGCAATGTTCCTGAATCGTCATACGGTGATATATTTATAGATGATGATGGAACCGCGTATGTTTATAAAGCTGGTTATAAAGGACAGGCAAGACCTAATCCAAATGCCTACGGAGACCCATGGGTGAAGATTATTAAATAAGTTTTTTCTGGTTTAGCGTGATTTAAAATAGTGCATTTTAGAGTATCCTGTGAAAGCTTGATGCAAGCAATCACAGGATATTTTGTCCATAATGTCTAATTGACAATTTCTTTACAGTGGTCTTATACTAGAACTGCTTTCATAGAAGTAAATTTCACAAAAGAATCTCACAGAAGAATCTGTAT
>JAQXQS010000110.1 GCA_029101305.1 Clostridia bacterium
GGGCTGATCTATCCGGTGAAGGGAAAGGGGAATTTCATAGCGGATAGTGAAGAAGTACGAAGAATCAGCATAGATTCCTATACAAAAGAGCTGAAAACCCTAATACAGAAAGGAAAGGCAATGGGAATGGACGAGGAAGAACTGATCTATATTATCAGGGAGTGTTACAAGGAGGAGAAGCCATGATAGAAGTCAGAGAATGCAGCAAGTCATTTGGCAATGTGAAAGCTGTGAATAAAGCGACTCTGGATATTGGTGACCGGGAAGTATTCGGACTTGTGGGAAGTAACGGGGCAGGGAAGAGTACTTTGCTTCGGATGATGGCAGGAATCATCCGGCCAGATGAAGGAGAAATTCAGATTGATGGTTTGCCTTTATATGAAAATGAAGAAGCCAAGAAACTGTTTTTTTATATTTCAGATGACAGTTATTTTCCATCAAATTATACAGCCGTGGATATGGTGAGATTTTACCGTAATTTTTATCCGCAGTTTCGGGTAAAGCTTTTTCATCAATTGATGGAGCAATTCCATCTGGAAGAGAAAAGAAAAATCTCCACTTTTTCCAAAGGAATGAAAAAACAGCTTCTGGTGATCATCGGTGTGTGTGCGGCGACGAAGTATCTGTTTTGTGATGAAACCTTTGACGGGCTTGATCCGGTAATGCGCCAGGCGGTAAAAAGCCTTTTTGCGGCAGAAATCATGAACCGGGATTTTACACCTGTGATCGCTTCCCACAATCTGAGAGAGCTGGAAGATATATGCGACCATGTAGGCTTGCTTCATCAGGGCGGAATCCTTCTGTCGAAGGACCTGGAGGATATGAAATTCCATATCCACAAGATCCAGTGTGTCCTGGGAGGAAGACAGCAGGAAAAAGAACTGGAAAAGGAGCTGAATGTACTGAAGGTGCAGCATCAGGGATCCCTTCTTATGATAACGGCCCGTGGAACCAGATCAGAGATCATGGAAAAAATCCAGTCGAAAAATCCTCTTTTCATGGAGGTGATTCCTCTCACATTGGAGGAAATTTTTATTAGTGAAACGGAGGTGGCAGGATATGAAATCAAAAATTTATTCTAGCCGGTATATGAAAGTTTCATCCAAAGGCCTAATCTGGATCCCGGCGTTTGTGACCATCGGTTTTTTGCTGGCGTTTCCGGTAACGGAACTGATCATGCTGGGAAACTGGTTTGGAATTGGTTACAGCACGGATCAGATCGGACTGCTGTACGAGAATCTGTGGCGGGATGGTTTTATGATTACCGGCCTGTTGGTTGCAGGACTGGCAGGGTTATTTAACGGAATCAGCCAGTTCTGGTATCTGTATTCTCCAAGAAAGATTGATTTTTATCACAGCCTTCCGGTGAAACGGAACAGATGGTTCTGGTATAAAACGTTGCAGTCTCTTCTATATTATATATTGCCTTACCTGGTTATGGAATTTTTTGCAATATGCATCGGGGCAATGAGAGGATTTTTCAGTCTGCATCTTATGAAGCTGGCTTTTTTACTGCTGATATTTCATTTGCTGTTATATCTGTTGTTTTATTTTACGGTAGTGCTGGTGATAGCTCTTACCGGGCATTACCTTATGGGGGCTTTGCTTCTGACAGCTGTTGCAGCATATGGACCGGTACTTGCTGTTTTGATTCATTTATATGAAAGTGTGTTTTACCGGACTTATTCCGGTGGAGCTGCAGGAACTTTGGAGCTCACATCACCGGTAACGCTTGCAATTGCATTTCAGGGGAGCTATAAAGCCGGGAATTATGGCAAGCTGTTGGTCCTGGTGATCCTTCTTACAATTGTCCTGGGAACAGCAGGATACTACGCGTATGTCCATAGAAGCTCTGAGCGGACCGGACAGGCGTTTGTTTACAGGTGGCCTGGTATAGTAGTGAGATTTCTGATTGTTGTTCCTACCGGACTTGGAATCGGGCTTATTTTCTATCTTCTGCCAACTGACGATTCCAGAATAATCTGGTGGGTTTTCGGAATGATCCTTGGAACTTTGCTTTCTGGCGGAATTATGGGAGTTATTTATCACATGGATTTCCGTAAATTCTTTTCTGGTAAGTTTCAGTTTGTAATAAGCGGGGCCGCAGTGGCGCTTCTGGCATGCGTATTCTATTTTGATATGACGGGATATGACCGCTATCTGCCGGCCTATGACCAGATTCAAAATATCAAGGCTGGGTTTGAAGCTGCCGGTATGGAGACGTCCAATAATATTATAATAAACCAGGATGGTACAGTAAGCTGGAAGACAGTGGACAGCAATTCTGCATTGACAAATGGAAATAATCTGGGAATCAGTGAGGAGATATATAATTGCATAGAAAATATTGAAAAAGAGAGCAGCAAGAGTACAGGTTCCTGGCTTGGTGTAAAAAGTGTTCTGAACAGGTGGGATGAAACTGGAGAATTTGTGGCGCTTCCGGTTGGCTATGAATTAAAATCAGGAAGAACTGTGCATCGTTCCTATTGGGTGAACAGGGAATATGTTAAGGAGCTTTTGAAGGCGGGATATGCCAAGGGGACTTTGAAAGAGGAACGTTATTCCGTACTTGGACTGGATGATAAATATGCGGATGAGGTCTCCTGTACCTTTATTGACGGACAGAATATTTCCCTTTTCCAGGATAACAGAGCGAAGAAAGAACAATTGATCGATGCATTGCGTCAGGATGTTTTTGAAGCATCTCCGGAAATCCTGACTGGTGAGCCTTGCGCTGTCCTTAGCATTGAATACCCCAATGTTCCGGCCCAGAGCCAGGTTGATAACATGGTTCCGGGAAAGAAGGAAAGTACCTCGTATTTGTCAGGATATTTTTATGTTTATCCAGAGTTTAAACGTACAGTTGAAATTTTAAAAGAAACAGGTTATCCTGTATCAATGGAGGATGTAAATATAACCTCTGTGACCATACAGTATTATATGAATGAAGATCATAATGAATATTCTTCTCCGGTCGTTTATGAGGAAGCGGGGCAGCTGGAAGAACTGAAAAAAGTGTTGAAATGTTATCAGCTGGTTCAGGTATGGGAAAACAAATATACGGATCAATGGGGGGATCTGACGGTAAAGATCAATGGGGAGGAGTCTATGAATATCTGGGTAATCCCGGAGAATGCCGTTCCGGAATTTGTCCAGGAAGATGCCAAGAGAGCTTTGGCGTTCGAAGTGATTGATGAAAAATAAGAAGATAGTAACGGCTCAGGGCAAAGTATTTTTGAGGTTTGCGCGGAACCGTTGAAGAAGTGGACGTGCAGAGGAAAGTAATGGCACTGGCACAGAATCTGGCCAGTGCCAGGAGATAAGGAGCAGGCGGAAAATGGGAAAAGCAGTAAGATTGGATAAATTCCTGGCTGATTCAGGAGCGGGAACAAGGACAGAAGTGAAGAAGCTGATTCAGAAAGGAATGGTCCTGATAAATGGGGAAAAGGCGAAAAAGCCGGAACTGAAGGTTGAACCAGAAAAGGATGTAGTAGAATATGGTGGGCAGCGCCTTGGTGTAAGAGCTGAATTCGTTTATTATTTACTGCACAAACCGGCTGGCTATGTAAGTGCCACAGAAGATACCAGGGAAAAAACTGTTCTGGAGCTGGTTCCGAAGGACAGCCGCCGGAATCTTTTCCCGGTGGGGCGTCTGGACAAAGATACAGAAGGACTTCTGCTGATTACGGATGACGGCCAGCTGGCCCACCAGCTGCTTTCCCCGAAGAAGCACGTGGATAAGACTTATTTCGCAGTAACAGAAGGCAAGGTGGTACAAGAAGATATCGGGAAGATACAGGAAGGTGTGGATATCGGAGATGAGGAGCCGACACTGCCTGGGAAGCTGGAGATTCTGAGAACATGGAATGAGGATGGCGAATCTGCTGTTACCCAGGAAAATGAAGAAACAAAGAAATGGGAGTGTGAGAACAGTCCCTGGCGTTCCGAAATTCTCCTGACTATCCATGAAGGACGTTTTCACCAGGTAAAGAGAATGATGGAAGCAGTTGGAAAGAAAGTAATCTATCTGAAGCGGATCTCCATGGGACCACTTACATTGCCGGATGATCTGCCAAAGGGCGAAGCCAGGGAGCTGACAGCAGAAGAAGTAAAGTCATTAAAAAATAACAGAATGTAATGTTGGAGAATTATGAAAGACATTGCATAAACCTAATAAAAGCTGTGAAAATAGCGGAAAAATTTACAAAAACCCTCTTTACACAGAGGGTTTTGTCATGTTATAATGCAAAAGTTGTAAACCATCAAACACGCATGGAGATTCCCAGGGATGGTGCCTGACGGTGTGAGGTTGGGTCCGAGAGGAAGAGGATCTGTGCGGAAGAATTTAACCAAAAGGAGAAAAAAACATGAGCGTTATTTCAATGAAACAGCTTTTAGAGGCAGGTGTTCATTTCGGACATCAGACAAGAAGATGGAACCCTAAAATGGCTCCATACATCTACACAGAGAGAAATGGTATCTACATCATCGACTTACAGCAGTCTGTAGGAATGGTTGACGATGCTTACAATGCAATCGCTGATATCGTAGCTAACGGCGGAAACATCCTTTTCGTTGGAACTAAGAAACAGGCTCAGGATGCTATCAAGACAGAAGCAGAGCGTTGCGGACAGTTCTATGTAAACGAGAGATGGTTAGGTGGTATGCTTACCAACTTCAAGACTATCCAGAGCCGTATTGCGAAACTGAAAGAGATCGAGACCATGGAAGCTGATGGAACATTCGATGTTCTGCCTAAGAAAGAAGTTATCGCTTTAAGAAAAGAGTTAGACAAACTTCAGAAGAACCTTGGCGGTATCAAAGAGATGAAGAGACTTCCAGATGCTATCTTCGTAGTAGATCCTAAGAAAGAAAAGATCTGCGTACAGGAAGCTCATACACTGGGAATCCCGCTTATCGGAATCTGCGATACTAACTGTGACCCAGAAGAACTGGATTACGTAATCCCGGGTAACGATGACGCTATCCGTGCTGTAAAACTTATCGTTTCCAAGATGGCTGACGCAGTTATCGAAGCAAACCAGGGACAGACAGATGCTGAGGGAGAAATCCAGGCTGAGTCTGAAGAGTTCGCTACAGAGGAATAATTTAAGAAATTCTGGCCGGCAGATGTGAAGCTGCGGTACCTGTATGTGTATGCAGATTCATAGCTGTCGGACAGACCTTTACAACACACTATTGATCAGGAGAAAATGAAAAAGTCCCCCATCTGGAAGGATGTGTGCCTTGCATTTATCATCGGCGGCGCGATCTGCGTGCT
>JAQXQS010000111.1 GCA_029101305.1 Clostridia bacterium
TGGTTACTAAGGGCGCCCAAAGATAAGGACAAACTCGCTCCGTTGGAGCTCAGACAGTGTCCTTATCTTTGGGCAACGTAACCACCAGCCCTCTAAGTCCCTGCAAGAACCCGCCACGAAGCCCCCGGCCCCAGCACCATCCCCCGGCTGTGTATTCAAGGCGGGAAAATCGTGTACAAGGGACGCGGACGCGGACGCTGCGCTGCGCTGGTAGTGGAGGGCGGTGAGGTGCGGGAAGGGAGGAGGGGGGATGGAAAGAGAGAATGCTGCGCTGGCGGTGGGAGGCGGAACGGGGAGAAAAGAAGGAGAAGGAGGGACGCGGACGCTGCGCTGGTGGTGGAGGGCGGTGAGGTGCGGGAAGGGAGGAGGGTGGAGTGGAGAAGGAGGGACGCGGACGCTGCGCTGGTGGTGGAGGGCGAAGGGGAGTGGTGGGACGGTTAGGTCATGGATTTGACATTTTATGGGGGAGGTTTGTATATGGGAGTGGAGAAAGGGGGTATGATATGGGAAAATAGGGGCCGGGTATGGGCCGAGGAGGATTTGGGTATGAGATATGGATATTTTGATGATGAGAAAAGGGAATATGTGATAACGCGGCCGGATACGCCGGCACCTTGGGTGAATTATCTGGGGGATCCGGAGTATGGGGCGATTGTTTCGAATAATGCGGGAGGATATAGTTTCGCAAAGTCGGGGGCGAATGGACGGATTCTCAGATATATTTTTAATCAGTTTGATGAGCCGGGAAGGTATATTTATCTGAGGGATAATGAGAATGGGGATTTCTGGTCTGCTTCCTGGCAGCCGGTGGGAAAGGATCTTGAGAAGTATAAGAGTGAATGTCATCATGGTACGGCTTATACAAAAATGATGGCTGATTATAGTGGAATTCATTCTGAGGTCCGTTATTATGTACCTTTGGGACAGTCTTATGAAGTGTGGAGTCTTTGCGTGGAAAACTGTTCGGATAGGGATCGGGAGATCAATGTGACGGGGTATGCGGAATTTACCAACAACAGTAATTATGAGCAGGATCAGGTGAATTTGCAGTACTCCCAGTATATTACGCGGACGTTGTTCAGGGGAAATCGTGTGCGTCAGATGATTCATGCGAATCTGGATTGTCTTGATGAGGGTGAAGTAGTTGATAACAAGGATGTAACAGACCGTTTTCTTGGATTAGCAGGGGTACCGGTGGACTCCTGGTGCGGGGAAAGAGAAGCGTTTCTGGGAAGGTATCATGGTTATGGGAATCCGGTCGGAGTAAGCACAGGCAGACTGAATTGCCAGGGAAATTACAATGAGAATAGCTGTGGTGCATTGACGGCAGTGTTGAAGCTTGCACCTGGACAAAGCAAAGAAATTGCTTTTCTGGTTGGGATGAAAAAGGACAATGAAGCTGAGAAAATCATAGCTCATTATGAAGAAAATTGTCAGGAAGTGTGCAGAAAAGAGTTGGAAGAGCTGATCGGATACTGGCATGGACAGCTTTCGCATTTCCAGATTAAAACTCCAAGTAATGAATTTAACACAATGATCAATACCTGGAATGCATACAACTGTTTTATGACATTTATCTGGTCAAGAGCGGCGTCCTTTACTTATTGTGGTCTGCGCAATGGATATGGATACCGTGATACGGTACAGGATATCCAGGGAGTTATTCATCTGGCGCCGGAAATGGCAGCAGATAAAATAAGATTTATGCTTTCCGCGCAGGTAGACAATGGAGGCGGACTTCCACTGGTGAAATTCACGCACAATCCAGGACATGAGGATACACCGGATGATGCATCTTATGTGCAGGAAACCGGACATCCGGCCTATCGTGCAGATGATGCCTTGTGGCTGTTCCCAACTGTATATAAATATGTTTCAGAAACTGGAAACCTGTCCTTTATTGATGAAGTGATTCCTTTTGCCAATAAAGATGAAGGAACTGTATATGAGCATCTGAAGCGTGCGATTGGTTTTTCCATGGATCATCTTGGAAAACATGGAATGCCGGCAGGACTTTATGCAGACTGGAATGACTGTCTGAGACTTGGAAAAGATGGGGAATCTACTTTTGTGGCACTGCAGTTCTATTATGCAATGAGGATCATGAAAGAGTTTGCAGCGTACAAAAAGGATGAAGCATATATAGAGTATCTGAATGAGAACCAGGATAAGCTTGGAAAGCTGATCCAGAAGCTTTGCTGGAATGAAGACCGGTTTATCCGTGGATTTACAGAGAATGGAGAAGTAATCGGGAAACGTACAGACCCAGAAGCGAATATGTGGCTGAATCCCCAGAGCTGGGCGGTAATCAGCGGACTTGCCAAAAAAGAACAGGCGGAGCAGGCACTTGAGCAGGTTTATGAACGGTTAAATACGGAATATGGTGCGATTCTTATGGATCCGCCTTATCATGCACATGCCTTTGAGGGGGCACTGGCTGTTATCTACAATGCAGGAACGAAAGAGAATGCAGGGATTTTTTCCCAGTCACAGGGCTGGATCATTCTTGCAGAGGCACTTATGGGACATGGAGAAAGAGCGTTTGGTTACTTTATGGAAAATGCTCCTGCCGCACAGAATGACAGAGCCCAGATCCGCAGACTGGAGCCGTATTGCTATGGACAGTTCACAGAAGGCAAAGCAAGCCCGAACTTTGGACGCTCTCATGTGCACTGGCTTACCGGAACTGCATCTACAGTTATGGTTGGATGCGTGGAGGGAATTCTTGGAATGCGCCCTGATTTTTATGGACTTCGGATCGCACCATCCATACCAAAGGAATGGGATGGATTTGAGATCGAAAAGGATTTCCGTGGCTGTCACCTGCATATTGTGGTGAAAAATCCTGGACATGTTGAAAGTGGGTTTAAGAAGCTGCTGGTGAATGGCAGGGAAATGGAGAGCAATTACATTCCACAGGAGGAAATGTCGGCTGAGACTGAAGTGGAACTTTATCTTTCTTAAATAATATGTAAAATTGGGGGAATCATCTCTGAATAATTATAGCAATCGGCTTTTATTCATGGTGATGTCTGCGTAAGCAGACATGTCCGTTTGCTATAAAAAAGAATAATTATGGGAACAGAAAGAGAGAAATAAAAGATGAAATACATAGAATTTCAGGACCAAAACGGAACCTTTATCATACATAACCCGGAAAACTACAGTGGCCTATATCTGCCGATGGCCGGTGAAAAAGGTTTGAAGTCCAGCATAACGCCTAATCTGGGTGGAGATTGCAAGACGGATCAGAATCATTTCCTTCTGGAACCGGTAAGCATTGAAAACCTGCATAATAACCGCAATACCAGGAACTTCTGGTGCCGCGTATATAGTGGGCAAGAAGAAACCACAACGGAAACCGGCTCAGAACCTGAAAAAAAAGCAGAGTCTGGTAAATGGGGGATTTGGTCTGTATGTGGGGAATCCGCACGGCAGGAAGCGGAGAAGTTCACAGACCAGCAGGAGGAAAGCATCCTGGAAGCTGGCTTTATGTGGCAAAAGCTTTCCAGAAAGTCAGTAAGATACGGTTTAAAAGCAGAGGTAACCTCGTTTATAACCCTTGAAGGGGCCATGGAAGTGGAATATGTGGAAATCTCTAATATTTCTGAAAAAAATGTGGAAATCGTGCCAATAGGAGCAATTCCAATATACGGAAGAAGTGCAGACAATCTCCGGGATCACCGGCATGTAACGTCATTGCTTCACAGAATCCATACGACCGATTATGGTGTAGAAGTGACACCTGTATTATCTTTTGATGAGAGAGGACACCAGAAGAACAGAACCACATATTTTGTATCAGGCTCTACAGAAAACGGGGAAAAACCAGAAGAATTTTATCCTACAGTAGAAGCGTTTATAGGAGAAGGCGGTTCGTTCCTGAATCCGGAAGCTGTGAGAAGTGAAAAACACGGGATAAAAAGTGGAAATGTCATCCAGGGAAAAGAGGCTGTAGGCGGTATTAAATTTAGCAGAAAAATGCTGAAGCCAGGGGAAAAGACCGGTTATATTTTATTGGCAGGAATTGCCGAGTGTGGTTTTGGGGGCTCAGAAACAGAAATCGGAAAGCATTTATGCGAAATTTCTGAAGCAATTGAGAAGCTTACCTCTTCATTACGGACGAAAGCCCAGGTAATGGAAATGTTTGAAAATGTAAAAAAGCATTGGATCCAGAAGGTAAATGTGGCTTTTGAAACCGGAGACAAGGAAGCGGATAATTATCTGAAATGGATTTGCTTTCAGCCAATTCTCAGAAGAATTTACGGATGTTCTTTTCTTCCATATCATGATTATGGAAAAGGTGGCCGGGGCTGGCGCGACCTGTGGCAGGACTGTCTGGCGCTTCTGATCATGGAGCCATCTGACGTACGCCAGATGATCGTTGACAATTATGCTGGTGTCCGAATTGACGGAACAAATGCAACTATAATAGGAAACAAACAGGGCGAATTTATTGCAGACAGAAACAATATTACCCGAGTATGGATGGATCATAGTTTCTGGCCGTTTGTCACGACGAAATTGTATCTGGATCAGACAGGAGACTTCGATATTCTTTTTGAAAAAATACCGTATTTCAAGGATCCTCAGTCAAAACGGGGAACAAAGCATGATGAGAAGTGGGACAGCAGTTATGGAAACAGACAGAAAACAGATGACGGAAAGGTATATCTGGGAACTGTGCTGGAACATATTCTTTTACAGAATCTGTGTGCGTTTTTCGATGTAGGCGACCACAATGAGATGCGCCTTCACGGAGCCGACTGGAATGATGCGCTGGATATGGCATGGGAAAAAGGGGAGAGCGTGGCTTTTACCTGTGCATATGCGGGAAACCTGAAAGAGATCGCCGCTGTACTGCGGGAGCTTGAACGCGTCCGGGGGATGAATAAAATTGAAATTGCGGAGGAAATTGAGTGTCTGTTTGCTTATGGAGAACAGCTATACAACAGTCCACAAAATAAACAGAAGCTTCTGCAGCAGTACACAGAGCTTTGTGCCCATAATCTATGCGGAAATACCATTGTACTCCCATTGAATCTGGTATACAAAAATCTGGAGGAGAAAGCGGAATGGCTCATGGACCATATCCGCAAAAACGAGTGGATCCAGGACAAAGATAAGGGATGGTTTAACGGATATTACGATAATCACGGAAATGCAGTTGAACACAGTGCTGCAGAAAAAGAGAATGTGCGCATGATGCTAACCGGACAGGTTTTCGCCATTATGAGTGGAACTGCAACGGGAAAACAGATCCAGGCAATCTGTAAAAGTGCGGATACGTATCTGTATGACAAAAAAGCCGGTGGTTATCGTCTGAACACAGACTTTCAGGAGGAGAAATTTGACCTGGGAAGAATGTTTGGCTTCGCCTATGGGGAGAAAGAAAATGGAGCTGTCTTTTCCCATATGGCAGTTATGTATGCCAACGCATTGTACAAGACAGGTCATGCAAAAGAGGGGCATAAAGTGCTGCAGACTCTTCTGGATACTGCCATGGATTTCCAACGAAGCAAAATGTATCCTGGAATTCCAGAATATTTCGATAACCAGGGAAGAGGACTTTACGCCTATCTTACAGGTGCTGCCAGCTGGTATATGCTGACGATGATCACAGAGGTATTCGGTGTAAAAGGCCGGTCTGGTGATCTGGTAATTGCACCTGCACTTATGGCAGAGCAGTATGATGAGAACGGAAACGCAGCCTTGCATCTGGAATTTGCAGGCAGGAAATTTGTTATCCGTATCTCTAACCCGAAGAAGAAAGAATGGGATGAAATACAGATACAGAAAGCCTTCTGTGATGGAAAGACATTACTGGTAGAAGAGGTTCTGGAAGAAAAAACAGCTTCGGGCGAAGCTGTTTCTAAGCAACAAAAAAGAGCCCGCCTGGAAAGAGCAAAAATTGAAAACCTTCCAGCTGGGGAAGTACATGAAATTGATATAATTCTGGGATAAAAACCACGCTTATTTACCACATTGCCCTGTAATATTTATTTCGGTATTTTTTTGGTGTCATTCCGGTAAAGTTTTCAAAAACCTGTATAAAGTGGCTCTGGGAGGAAAAAGCAAGGTAATTGGCAATGTCTATGATGGCTTTGTCTGAATAACGCAGCAGATGGGTGGCCTTCTCTATTTTTTTCTCCCGGATATAGTCACTGATGGAAACGCCAAGGTTCTGCTTGAAAACCCTGGAAAGGTAGCTTGTGGATAATCCTGTATGGGCAGCCAGATCTTCAATGGTTATACGTTCCTTGATATGGCTGTAAATATAGTCAACACATTGCATTACTGGTTTGGAGAGAACAGAGCTTTTCTTCTGGAGTGCCATTTTTCCGGTAAAATCCTTCGCCATAACATGATGAAGGCTGGAAATCTGCTGGATCGTAGTGCAGGAATCCATTTTTAAAATATAGAAATCGCTGAGCCGGTATGCCTGCTCAGGCTCCATTCCACCGTCAATACAATACCGGGTGATCATGGCTGCTGTAACGACGAAATGATATTTCAGGTTGGTTACCGGATTCCTGGAAAGAACACCTGTGCCTTCCAGCTGGGAAAAGGAATCCGCATTACAGTTCTGGAGCACGGCTTCCATATCTCCGGTTTTGACGGCTGTGTAAAAGGAATACTCAACAGATGGCGGACGATGCTTTGAATCCTGTTCGCTTGCTTCAAATTCGGTGTTATACCAGTCTTTGGAAAGTTCCATATGTGTATCTCCTTGTGTTAATAATTAATAAATGTGTCTTTTTTATATTATGACATGAATCTGACATTTTGTTAAGAGAAATAATATAATGGACTGGATAAAAATGGTATATTAAGTTCCATCAAAAAGAGAAAGCATTAGAGGAATGCTTGAAAAGGAGGTTTTTTCAATATGAAAAAGAGAGCAGTATCAATGTTGCTTACAGCTGTTATGGCTGTTACCGGCATGGGCGCAACTGCAACTGTATGCCATGCGGAGTCAGAAGAGGGAAAAGTTATCAATATTTATTCCTGGAATGATGAATTCCGTACACGTCTGGAAGCAATTTATCCGGAAGTTGAGTCCACATCCAGCGATGGAACTGTAACAACTTTAAAAGATGGAACTGAGATCCACTGGATCATTAACCCGAATCAGGATGGTGTTTATCAGCAGAAACTTGACGAGGCACTTTTGAATCAGGCAGATGCTTCAGCAGATGATAAGGTTGATATTTTCTTATCTGAGACAGACTACGTCTTCAAATATACAGATAAAGATGCAGATGTCGCAATGCCTTTAACAGATCTTGGAATCGATCCGGACACAGATCTTGCAGACCAGTATGATTTTACAAAGACAACAGCTTCTGATTCTGACGGAGTACAGAGAGGATCTACATGGCAGTGCTGCCCTGGAACCCTTGTTTACCGTCGTGACATTGCAAAAGAAGTTTTTGGCACCGATGATCCTGTTGAGGTTGGCGAGAAAGTAAAAGACTGGGATACTATGAAAGAAACAGCAGCCCAGCTGAAAGAAAAAGGATATTACACATTTGCTTCTTATGCAGATACTTTCCGTTTATATGGAAACAGCATTTCCCAGTCCTGGGTACAGCCTGGAGATACCACAATCACAGTTGACCAGAAAATCATGGATTGGGTAAATGATTCCAAAGAGTGGCTGGATGCTGGTTTCCTTGATCCAACTGTAAAAGGCCAGTGGAACGATGACTGGAATAAGGCTATGGGATCACAGTCAAAAGTATTCGCATTCCTTTTCCCGGCATGGGGAATTGATTTCACCTTAAGTCCAAACTGGGACGGCGAGGCTGGTTCCTGGGCTGTTACAAATCCTCCGCAGGAATACAACTGGGGTGGTTCCTACATCCATGCAGCAACCGGTACAGATGATCCGGAGCATGCAAAGGATATTATCCTTGCAATGACAGGAAACAAAGATAATCTGTTAAAGATTTCCCAGGATTATTCAGACTTTACAAACACTAAGAGTGGTATGGCTGAGGCTGCCACAGATGATGCAAAATTCTCATCTGAATTCCTTGGCGGACAAAATCCATTTACATACTTTTCACCTGTAGCAGAGAACATTAAAATTGCACCGCTTTCCGCTTACGATCAGGGTTGCGTAGAATTGATCCAGAATTCCTTCAGCGATTATTTCCAGGGAAATGTTGACTTTGATAAAGCAAAAGCAAACTTTGAAACTGCTATCAAAGAGCGTTATCCTGAAATCACAGAAGTTAAGTGGCCAGAATAAAAGCGTTTGCCAGAGAGAATCCTGCTTTGCGGGGTTCTCTCCCCTTTTGCGGGGGCATATAGGAGAAAAGTTATGAAGAAAAAGAAGAAAAGCATTAATTATGGAAAATGGGGTTACCTGTTTATCCTTCCTTTTTTTATAACCTATTTGATTTTTTCTTTAATTCCGTTAGTTGACACGGTCCGTTACAGTTTTTTCGAATATTTCCGTTCAGGAATCAAACAGATCGGACCTAATTTTGTTGGTATGGAAAATTATATCAGCCTGCTGAAATCCGATATGTTTAAATATGGGGCCAACACGTTGATTTTGTGGCTGATCGGATTTATACCGCAGATCGTGGTAGCACTGGTTCTGGCTGCATGGTTCACAGATGCACGTCTGAAAATAAGAGGAAAACAGTTTTTTAAAGTGGTTATTTATCTGCCAAACCTGATCATGGCATCCGCATTTGCGCTTTTGTTTTTTACAATGTTTTCCACAAATGGACCGGTAAATTCCATTCTTCTGTCTCTTGGCTGGCTTAAGAAGCCAATTGATTTCATGGGATCTGTATTTGGAACAAGGGCACTTGTTGGTTTTATGAACTTTCTGATGTGGTTTGGTAATACGACGATTATGCTGATGGCTGCGGTTATGGGAATCAGTATGGATGTTTTTGAAGCTTCAGATCTGGATGGCTGCAACAGCTTCCAACGTTTCTTCTACATTACATTGCCGCTGATCCGTCCGATTCTTGCATATACACTGATTACTTCCATTATTGGCGGTCTTCAGATGTTCGATGTTCCGCAGATTCTGACAAACGGACAAGGTAACCCTGACAGAACATCCATGACTCTGATCATGTTCCTGAACAGTCATCTGAAGAGTAAGAACTATGGTATGGCTGGAGCATTATCTGTTTATTTGTTTATCATTAGTGGAATTTTATGCTTTTTCGTATATCATATGACAAATGACAATGATCCGGATGGCTCGAAAAAGGCAGCAAAGAAACGTGCTAAGGAAGAAAGGAGAAGATTAAGAAGATGAAGAAAACAGGAAGCCGTGTAAGACCAGTTTTCGCACATATCGTATTGATCCTTCTTTCTTTCATGTGTCTGTTCTTCTTTTATGTGTTGATTATCAATGCAACCAGATCCCATGGAGATCTTCAGAAAGGGTTCTCTGCATTACCGGGAAAATATTTTCTTCAGAATCTGAAGAATGTGGCCAATGATGGAAGCTTTCCGATGTTCAGGGGAATTTTGAACAGTGTGATCGTTTCCTCCTGTAGTGCAGCGCTTTGTACTTATTTTTCCTCACTGACTGCATATGGTCTTTATGCCTATGAGTTTAAAGCAAGAAAGGTTGCCTTTACATTTATTATGGCAATTCTTGTTATGCCTACACAGGTAACTGCAATGGGATTTCTTCGTCTGATGACTAAAATGGGACTTTATGATTCTCTTTTGCCGTTAATCATTCCTTCCATTGCGTCTCCGGCCGTATTTTACTTTATGTACAGCTATCTGCAGTCTTCGTTGCCGCTTTCTCTTGTAGAGGCAGCACGAATTGATGGCTCCGGGGAATTCCATACATTTAACCGTATTGTGCTCCCTATTATGAAGCCGGCGATTGCAGTACAGGCAATTTTTACATTTGTAGGCTCCTGGAATAATTATTTTGTGCCAGCGTTGATTATCCAGTCAAAAAATAAAATGACAGTGCCGATTCTGATCGCCACACTTCGTGGTGCAGATTATATGAGTTTTGACATGGGTAAAATTTATATGATGATCACGGTTGCCATTGTACCGATCATTATTGTGTATTTATTACTTTCCAAATATATTATTGCAGGAGTAACACTTGGTGGTGTCAAGGAATAAGTGAATGGCACTTACTTTAAGGCAGGGTATGCGAAATGTGTACCTTGCTTTTTTTATTTTATAGGAATAAAATAAGAGCTTTTGCGTATTATATGCATGGTAATAGTGCACGACTGCGATAAAATAAATTATTTGTGCAAATGTATATTGCACAAATTGCAAAAAAATGATAAATTGTGAAAAGAGGAGGTGCATATTTTGAGATTAAAGAGAGAAACGTATCTGGAACAGATACGACCGTATTATGAATCTGATATTATTAAGGTGATTACAGGGGTGAGGCGTTCGGGGAAATCTATTTTGCTTGATACGATAAGGGATGAGTTGGAAGAGAAGGGGGTACCAGGGGATCATATTATATATTTGAATCTTGAGGATTTGGATTATG
The DNA here is from genome assembly GCA_029101305.1 of Clostridia bacterium. Taxonomy (GTDB): domain Bacteria; phylum Bacillota; class Clostridia; order Lachnospirales; family Lachnospiraceae; genus Blautia_A. The sequence continues at coordinate 10,520 of JAQXQS010000111.1, forward strand.
ATTATATTGAAAATGCATCCGATCTGAACAAAGAAATTAAAAGCAGGATTTCACAGGAGGGAAAATATTATATTTTTCTGGATGAGATCCAACATGTTTATCAATTTGAGAAAGCATTGGCTTCTTTTCGGGCAACGCTTAATGTTTCACTTTTTGTAACAGGAAGTAATTCAACTCTTTTATCAGGGGAGTCGGCGACTCTTTTGACGGGAAGGACGGTAGAGTTTGAAATACTTCCATTTTCATTTTATGAAATGAAGCAGTATTATGAGCTCAATGGAATGGATTGGACGGAGGATCTTTTTTTTGATTATTTGAAATGGGGCGGTTTTCCGTTGCGGTTTGATTATAAAGATGAGACTTCTGTTCACAGATATCTTACCAATTTATACACAAGTATTGTGAACAGGGATATTGTAGGTGGAAGTAAAGGCGCTGATAAGAAAAATTTTATGGACATTTCTCTTTATATTTTGGCGAATGCCGGGAAAGAGTTGTCTGTTGAAAATATCATTAAGGTATTTGAAAAGGAAAATAGAACAATATCCAGAAGAACAGTTTATAATTATCTGGAAAAAATGAAAAAGGCTTATTTGATTCATGGTGTGGGAAGATATAACATTGTGGGAAAGGTAGCTCTTAGCAATCGTGAGAAACAGTATGCGGTTGATATGGGATTTCGATCGATTAATACAAATACTATAAATTATGAGGATACTTTTTTCCTTGAAAACATTGTTTATAATGAATTGATAACAAGAGGTTTTACAGTTTTTGCCGGGAAGACGTTTAAGGGGGAAATCGATTTTGTTGCAATTAAGAATGGAAAGAAATGCTTTATCCAGGTGACTTATTTGCTGGCGGATGAGAGAACTGTACAAAGGGAATTTGGGGCGTACAGCAGGATTACGGATGCATCGCCGAAGTATGTAATGTCTCTTGATAAAATTGATATGAGTCATGATGGTATTATTCACTTGAATATTATCGATTTTTTGTTGCGAAAAAAAGAGTTGATATTGACCTGATTATAGTGAGGACGCCGGGGGATGGTGCTGGAACCGGGGGCTTGTGTCGGAACCTTGCAGGGTCTAAGAGGGCTGGTGGTTACTAAG
>JAQXQS010000112.1 GCA_029101305.1 Clostridia bacterium
GAGCCTGTGAAAAAATCTCTGTAAATTCAACACAACAAAGGTCTTCTATGATAAAATATTAAAATCATAGGAGGCCTTTTATTATGGCAAACAAAAAGAAAGAAGTTTACAAACCAAAACCAATGACGGAAGGAAAGAGAAATCTTATTCAAGGATTACTCCAGGAGTATGATATCCAATCTGCGGAGGATATTCAGGATGCATTAAAAGACCTTCTTTCCGGAACGATTCAAGATATGCTTGAAACAGAAATGGATAATCATCTTGGTTATGAGCGTTATGAAAGATCCGGTGAGCCTAATTACCGTAATGGTAAAAAGGCTAAGACTGTTCGGAGTAAATATGGGGAATTTGAAGTGGATGTTCCGCAGGATCGTCAAAGCTCCTTTGAACCGCAGGTACTTCCTAAACGCCAGAAAGACATTTCTTCGATTGATGACAAGATCATTTCCATGTACGCAAAGGGAATGACTACCAGGCAGATTTCAGAGACTATAGAGGATATCTATGGATTTGAAGTCAGTGAAGGTATGATATCCGATATCACAGATAAACTTCTCCCACGAATTGAAGAATGGCAAAACCGCCCGTTATCACCCGTATATCCAATCGTTTTCATTGATGCAGTACACTTTTCTGTGCGTGATGATGGTGTGATCAGAAAGCTTGCTGCATATGTTGTCCTTGGAATTAATGAAGATGGAAAGAAAGAAGTCCTAAGCATTGTTGTCGGGGAAAATGAAAGCAGTAAGTATTGGCTGTCTGTGCTGAATAGTTTAAAGAATCGAGGTGTCCAGGACATCCTCATTCTGTGCTCTGATGGATTGACTGGAATTAAAGATGCAATCTCTGCTGCATTCCCTAAAACAGAACAGCAGAGGTGCATTGTGCATATGGTAAGAAATACCCTTAAATATGTCGCAAACAAAGATATGAAAGCTTTTGCGAAAGATCTGAAAACAATTTATACTGCGGCAAACGAAGAAGCAGCCAGAAAGCAGTTAGAGACTGTAACCAAGAAATGGTCTGTACAATATCCAAGTGCCATGAATCGCTGGCATGATAACTGGGATGTAGTCTCTCCAATCTTCAAGTTTTCCAAGGACGTGCGTACGGCCTTTTATACCACGAATGCCATTGAATCACTGAATTCCTGCTATCGTAGATTAAACAAGCAAAGAAGCGTATTTCCGAGTTCACAAGCACTGATGAAAGCGTTATACCTAGGAACTTTTGAGATCGCAAAAAAATGGACAATGCCGATCCGTAACTGGGGTAAAGTACGTGGTGAACTGGAAATCATGTATCCTGATCGGATGATAATATAGTTCCAAACAGAATGTCAGGAATAAATATACACCCAGATTTTGCTGGATGCTCTTGACATACCAGTTTATTTTTGCTATTAAATAGACAACGGCTTAACAGCAGAAAGTGCCGTCAAGCCGTCTAAATTATCATAGAAGATCTCAATTTACAGAAAAAATTTCACACCGTCACGCCTGCCAAATAATCTCTTTCATCTATAAATGCTCTGTTCCCGATGGATAAGGCTTTTTTTGCAATGAAACTGTGTATTTATGTATCAAAGGGACTCTACTGTCTTCTGTCTATGAATAAATTTTTCCCACGGTTTATATCCCTTCATGTAAGAAAAATCTTCTTCATTTCTGAATCCTTCCATCAATTCTTCTTTCATTTCTTTGGCATACGAATTTTCAGTATCCCGGAATTTCATGTGTTGATATAATTTTGATTCTCGGAAATCACCCATGGTATCTACGTTCTCCAATAGCTGCTTTGCTACCTGCAAAGTGCCTTCCACATCTTTTTCGGCAACTACAACATTTAACATTGCTGCACATTCATGATATTTTCCCATATCAAATGCATTGGCTAAAACACTCATTTTTTCAGCCAGAAATCTTGCATATTCATGTTTGCTTTCCTCAAGAGCCTTGGTGATCATGATGCCAAAAGCCAGATTTAATGTAGTATATGTTGTAAAGATTACATCTTCGAGTTTTTCATATGCATCTTCTGTTTTTCCCTGTTCCATATATAACTGTCCCATTTTTACTTTTTTCACAGGGTCATAATCGGAAAAATAACGTAGATATTTTTCTGCCATAGCATAATTCTTTTTCCTTAAATAAAAGCCAAACAGGGAATCTGCTGCATGGTGCTGGATCTTTTCCTCTTCGTCATTCAAAGCTATTTCATACCAGGCATTAATTTGTTCATCGTACTTATCCGGATTATCACATTCACCAATAAGTCTTCGGGAATCGAGCATTACTGCAATCTGCCAGATCAGCATGTTGCAGTTTGGGTATTTTTTTATAGTATCTACGGCCCACTGATATGTTTTTTCGTAACCTTCCTCAAAAAACATTTTGTCCATCTTCTGAATAAGTTCTCCGATTTCAAAATCTGTCAATTTTTCCTGAAAAGACAACAGGGTATCAAGAGAAATATGCAGCAGCCTTGCAATAGGTGCCAACAATTCAATATCTGGCTTGGAGTTTCCATTTTCCCATTTGTTTACTGCCGGGGTAGTAACTCCCAGTCTGTTTGCCATCTCTTCCTGTGTATATCCGGCTTCTTTTCGGTATTTTTTTATCACACTTCCAATATCCATTTAAATTCTCTCCTAACAGAAATTCCAAAAGCTTTTGTGACTAAATCATAACAGCATTCAGGATATAGCACAATTGAATTGTTGTTAATTATCTTTCAGATATTTTAACTGATGGGAAACTTTTTCAGAACCTTATGCATATTCTAAAATCAGAAGGTCAAAAAAGGAGTTTCCACATGAAAAATAGAAAATGGCTCTCGCTAGCGGCAGCTGTGGTTCTTACAGCAACTGCACTTCCAATGACAGTATTTGCTGAAACTAAGGACAGCACCGAAGAGAAAAAGCTTACGGAAGTTACTCTGAATGAAGTGGCTCATTCCATTTTTTATGCGCCTCAGTATGTAGCGATTGAAAATGGATATTTCCAGGAAGAAGGGCTGGATCTGACACTTGTTACAGGATTCGGCGCAGATAAAACCATGACTGCACTTATTTCCGGAGAGGCTGATATTGGCTTCATGGGAGCAGAGGCTTCGATTTATGCTTATCAGGAAGGTGCAACGGATCCTGCCATAAACTTCGCCCAGTTGACCCAGCGAGCCGGAAACTTCCTGGTCGCCAGAGAGGAAATGCCTGATTTTAAATGGGAAGATCTGAAAGGGCAAAAAGTTCTTGGCGGTCGAAAGGGTGGCATGCCAGAAATGGTATTTGAATATATTTTGAAAAATCACGGAATCGATCCAGCTACGGATCTTGAGATTGACCAGAGCATTGATTTTGGTTCCACTGCTGCCGCTTTTACCAGTGACATGTCGGCGGCTTTTACGGTTGAATTCGAGCCTTCTGCAACTGCACTGGAAAAAGAAGGGGCTGGTTATGTAGTAGCTTCCTTAGGTGTAGATTCTGGATATGTTCCTTATACTTCCTACAGTGCCAAAACCAGTTTCCTGAATGAAAATCCTCAGATCATCCAGAGTTTTACCAATGCCCTTCAAAAGGGAATGGATTATGTACAGAGTCATTCTCCTGAGGAAATTGCCCAAGTGATTGCACCACAGTTCCCGGAGACAGATCTGGATACACTTACTACCATCGTTACCCGTTATTATGAGCAGGATACCTGGAAAGAGAATCTGGTATTCGAAAAGGATAGTTTTGAACTTTTACAGGATATTCTGGAGAGTGCAGGAGAATTGTCTGACAGGGCAGATTATGAAAACCTGGTTACAACTGCATTCGCTGAAGCTGCGATTTCTTAAAAAAGTTACTATTTAATGTGCTGGGGAATCGACACCCAGCACATTAAATAGCAAATACCGTTCTCTATGCCTCCACCGCATTCACTGACTCACGAATACACGGAATACATTCAACAAAACAATTCCCATCATCCAGTTCCACCTCTTCTTTTGTCAGAATCCCGATAATGATCTGACAGGCTTTATAGCCGATATCGTGGAGCGGAAGAGCCATGGTAGTAAGCGGCGGCTTTTCATAACATGCCATTTCACGGTTATCATAGCCAGCCACAGCCACATCCTTCCCCGCATGAAGTCCCAGTTCATCCAGACGGTCATAGGTCCCGCCAGCCATAAAGTCATTCATACAAAAAATAGCCGTAGCACCTTTTTCCAAAAGGATATCTGTGTTCTCATAACCACTCTGCCGGTCCCAGTCACCATAAGTGACCATATCCGGATCATAGAGAATCCCTCCTTCGAACAAAGCCTTCTGGTAGCCCTCCAGACGGGACTGGGTATGAATACTCTCCTTCTTCCCTGCAATAACACCAATTTTCCTGTGTCCTCTGGAAACAATATAACTGACCAGATCATGGGCACCTTTGATATCCTTCACCACTACAGATGGAATTTTCCCACTGCCAGTAAAACCATAAGCAACTACCGTTGGAATGGGCAGATCCTCTGGGATAATATCGATCAGGCGCTCATGGGCAGCCACATAAATAATTCCTTCGACCTGCTTTGCCAGAAGCTTCTGGAACTCCTGACGTACAATTTCCTTGTGACGGTTATCACGGTAATAATTATCCTGGAATTTCTTATAAAGACGGAGATTTACAAGAAGGATCTGGTAATCAGCTTCCTCACAGTATTCCGTAATGCCGTCGATAATATCAGGAAGAGCAAAAACTGTCATATCTTCAGCAATAACACCGATACTCCTGGTGTTTTTGGTTTTCAGATTTTTGGCAACATAATTAGGCGTATAATTCATCTCGCGAATCACCTTCTCTACACGCTCCCTGGTGGCGTCACCAACGCTGCCTTTATGATTTATAATATTGGAAACAGTCGCAACTGATACGTTACAGGCTTTTGCAATTTCTTTTATGGTCGGCATGGAACTTCTCCCTCCGGTTTTCTTATCTGATTACGATAAATATCCAGGGCTTTAAACTCCCCATACCAGCATGGGAAGCTTATGGATATCTCTCATTTTTATCAATTCTTTCTATCACAATCTTATCATATTTTATTCACAGCTACAATTGCCACTTCTTCCGCTTTGTAATTTTTCAAAGGGCTGCAGCACTCTTCGCTCCACGGCCCTATCCACACATGCATATATCACCATCTGGGGAAAAGAAACGCCGATCGTAAGCAGCAGAAACAGAGAATATGGTGCCAGAGTCAGCAAAACTCCGCCTGCAATTCCCGCAGTCAGCACAATTACCATACTCATTTTCCATTCCAATGCCATAATGAGAAACGTATTTTTCAATAATGCCCACACACCAAGCTCCAACATAGCGGACATTGCAAAATAGTATCCCCCGATAAGTACGGCAAAGATCATTACACCGATTCCACATCCGATCAGCACATCATGAGTAGTTCCCTTTCCGAAATTTCCTGCGAGACTGAGTAAATAATAGGAATAAAATCCAAGAGCGCCGGTGAGCACTCCAGCTGGAAGATTTTTCAGAATATCAGACTTAAATTCTTTCCAGTAATCCTCCAGGGAAAAACCATATCCTACCCGGTAAATTGCTGAAAGATAACGGTTCAGTGCTGACAATGCAGCCGGAATCGTTACAATTGGAATACAGCATAAAAGAAACAGAACATTTACCACAACCAGTCTGCCGGCATAATTCCAGAGTACATACCCAACTCTTTTTACACCGCCTTTTGGCGTTTCTCTCTCCTTATCGTTGTTTCCCTGGTACCAGTCCATAAATCTCTTTGTCAGTCTCATATGCTTCTCCTCAAAATTGCAGCCTGATTACAGCAGCTCTATACACTCCACAAAACATCATTTGCGAACAGTCTCTAGAATCTGCCTCTCCAAAAATGACTTTTGCAAATGCATTTTTAACCTCTTACAGGCAGAGCCACCGCCCTGCCTGAGAATATAAATGTTAATATTGTTATAATTTAATTTTTCATACCTGTCAGCACAATTCCTTCCACAAAGCTCTTCTGCCCGAAGATATAGATCACAATACCAGGAAGGATTGTCATAAACGTGGCTGCCAGTGCCACCGGCCAGTTAGTTCCGAAGGAGCCGGTAAAGTTGGTCAGCGCAATGGCAAAGGTAAATTTGCTCATGCTGTTAATGTAAATGATCTGCTGAAGCAGGTCGTTCCAGATCTGGATGAACAGCATCATTCCAACTACAACTACCGCCGGTTTGATCGAAGGAACAAGAATGGTCCATAGGATTCTCATTCTTCCAGCCCCGTCAATGGAAGCTGCCTCATCAAGTTCCTTTGGAATCGTCATCAGAAACTGCCGGATCAGGAAAATGTTGAAAAAACCACCACCTGTTAAGAACGGCAAGATCAGCGGCCAATATGTATCACCCAGTCCCATTCCCTTTGTCCAGAAAATATACAGAGGAATCAGGGTTACCATTCCAGGAAGAAGAATCGTGCCAACACAGATGTTGAAGATCAGCTTTTTCCCACGGAACCGAAGTCTTGCAAAGGCATATCCGCAGAAGATTGCTGTAATAGTACCAAAGGTAACTGCCGGAATGATAATAGTGAAAGTATTCTTAAAATAAGTCCAGTACTCAAAAGTCTCCAGCGCTTTGGAATAGTTTGACCAAAGCCACTCATGAGGAATAAAGGAAGGCGGATACTCATTCAATGCCGCCGTGCTCATCAAAGAAGATCGGAAAATCCACCAGATTGGAAGAAGTACCAATGCCGCCAGAATCAGTACAATGAAAAATGCCAGAATGTTAAAGGCTTTTTCTTTTCGTTTTCTGCTTGCCATTTTTCCAGCCATTTCTCATTCCCCCTCTCCGAAGATCTGCTCTTTCTGTGTCTTAAAGAGTACTGCTGTGAAAATTCCAACCAGGACAAAGAAAATAACAGAATAAGCAGCTGCATATCCCAGTTTGTTTTTCTTAAATGCATAAAGATAAATAACATAAGACATAAACATGGACTTTTTGCCAGGACCACCGTCTGTAAGAGCCAGTGCCGGGTTGATAACCTGGAGATGTGTGATCAGGGCAGTCAGCACGTTGTAAAAAATAATCGGGGAAATGCTTGGAATGGTAACATTCCAGAAACGCTGCCATGCATTTGCACCGTCAATTTCAGCTGCTTCCAGGTAAACCCTTGGTACATTCTGAAGTCCGGCAAGGAAAACCACGATCAGGTTACCACTGGTCCAGATTGCGATTACCACCAGGGAAGGTACTACCTGGCTGGGACTGTCCAGAAAACGCTGGGGCTTTAGTCCCACCATTCGAAGGACAAAGTTAAAAAGTCCGAAGTTGCCTTCATATAACCATTGCCATCCCTTGTAAACGCCGATTGCAGGCAAAAGGTATGGAATGAAGAAAATAGAACGGAATAATGTCCGTCCCCATATTTTCATATTCAGGAGCAGGGCTACCAGAAGTGAATAAATAATAGCACCTACCACAGCAAGAAGAGCGTACAGAATCGTCGCTTTTATAGAGTCAGCAAAATAAATATCTTTTGTAAAAATACGTTTGAAGTTGTCCATTCCCACAAATTCCGGTGAGGAAAGACCATTCCACTTAAATAGACTTAAAACAAATACTGCCAGTGTCGGCAGATAACTAATCAGACTTACTCCAAGGAATGCCGGTATCAGACAGAGATAAGCGGTCCTTTCTTCTTTTCTACCGGCTCTTGATGTCACTTTCATTTTGTTTTTCTTATTTGCTTTCATGCCCGCACCTCTTAAAAGGGAGCTGACCGGTATCTGTCAGTAATATGAAATAATATCCTTGGACAGTAACCGGTCAGTCCAGTTGCTTTTCCTAATTATCCAGCAGATTTTCACTGCTGCTTCATGTTACCTATTAGCAGTAACTGTTTCGTTCACTATTTTGCTATAAAATAACCAGCACTAGAGTCTGTATGAACGGCTCCGATCAGTCATTGTTCTCAGCAAAGATATCCTGAAGCTCTTCCAGGTTTTCATTGATTGCTTCTTCCATAGTTTCCTCACCAGCCCATACACTGGAGAATACAGAATCAAGTGTAGCATTAAATTCTTCTGTTCCATTTACATAATACCAGGAGGTAGACTGGGCGTTGTTCATAGCATAATCCACTACTGCACTCTTGTACATATCTTTATCCGGATAATTCGGATTGCTGATCCATTTGTCTGTTTTCTCCGGATCGGTGTACCAGGAATCCAGGATCGGCATCCATGTTCCAGCCTCGATCAGTGACCAGGAATTCTCTTCCTGATAGTACCATTTCAGCCATTCCATAGCTTCTTCCGGATGCTCTGTTGTGGAGAATACAACGTTTGGTCCGCCAGTACAGATGGTAACCTTTTCTTTCATATAAGGCAGAACACCTACACCATAATCGAAATCAGCGCTTGGCCCAAGGAAGGTGCCCACATTCCATGCACCATCTGTTGCCATAACTACTTTCTTGCTTCCAAGGGAGGATTCAAGAGCATTTGCAGCACTTGTTACAGGAGGTGCACAGTGGTAAACATCTGACAGATCTGCAATTTTCTGGAGTGCTTCTACCGTCTCCGGAGAATCGATGGTACACTCGGAGCCATCTTCACTGTAATATCCGCCGCCATTGGATTTTGCCCATACTTCCAGCTGCCATGGCAATGTGTTAATGGTACAGCCGTAAATATCTACGTTGTCCGCATCAAAATCAGGATCCAAAGCATTCTTTCCATTGATATCCAGAGTCAGTTTCTGTGCTGTCTGGACAAATGTATCCCAATCCCATGCATTCTCAGCATCTGCCGGCGGAGTCACCTCTGCGGGATCGATTCCCTGCTTCTCACAAACCTCTTTCAGAAGATCGTTGTTGTACCAAAGGTTCAGAACTTCGTTTGCTGCAGAATATGCAACCGGTGTACCGTCATAGCGGAATGTAAGACAGTCAAGCGGCTTCGCATCACCGTCTCCATACATGGAGCTGATGTCTGCAAGAAGTCCGTTCTCTGCGAATTTCAGCACGCCGGCCTCACTCATAATACCAGTATCCGGAAGTTCGCCAGCTGTAGCCATGGCATTCAGCTTGGTAACGTAGGTATCGTGGTCAATCTTAACTACTTCTACTTCAATTTTGTCCTGCTCGCTGTTGAACTTATCAGCAACTGCCTGTGTAGCTGCTGTCTCAGTTTCATTTCCCCACTGTGCATATGTGATCTTTACTCTGTCACCATCTGCTGCAAAAACCGGAACTGCTGCTCCAACCATCATTGTTCCCGCAAGTAAAATCCCCAATAACTGTTTTTTCTTCATACTACTTCTCCTTTTCTTAATCTTATTATAACGGCTTTGCCTGGCCGCTGTAAACATTTACTGTCACATCAAACTCTTAACTTGTGCCATACCAGCATTTCCCCCTGTCCCCGGTTATTCCACATACAATAGGGAACCGCCTGCAGGGAAACTTCTTCTTTTTCCAGTTTCACACTTCCGTATAGCTGTTTTTCTTCTGCTGCACCTTTATTCTTCACCCGGATTCCTTTATAAGAAAGTGTAGGAACATTTCCTACCAGTCCCTCTGCCGGGTCTGTTTCTTCTATAGAAGTGTTCTCTTCTATAAAAATCTCAGAAAGAAATCTGCCGTTTTCTTTTTCCTCCAGACAATATACAAGAGGTCCTTTCATCAAAGCTGCTTTTCCTGCATCAGCTCTTACCTGGTCGTTTGCTCCCATCCATCTTGGATGCACATGGAAATTCAGACTGATATGAGTATCCCCTGGTGAAATGCTAAGTCTCTGATAGCCTTTATCCGGATGTATCTCTATGGAAATTCCATTCTGTACACATTCACAGTTCTCACTATACCATGGAATGCGGATATTCAGGTCTCCTGGTCCTGACGACTGCACCTCGATCAGAACCTTTCCATCCTGCAAAAGTGTGGAATCCATTTTTATCTTCATCCTGCTTTCTCTGATTTCTGCATCTGCTGTAGAGGAGATAAACTGATTAATATAAACAGCTTCTTCATCTGCCGCATATATGTACTGTCCAAGGGAAGCAAGTGTCCTTCCCACGTTTGGAGGACAACAGGCAACTCCAAACCATTTTTGCCTTATCGGTTTCACATGCTCCATATAAGTGTGCTCTGTGCAGAATTCCGGCACCACCTCAAGAGGATTTACATAAAAATACCGGTCTCCTGCAATATTGATTCCTGCAAGTACGGTATTGTACAGTGCTTTCTCCACATAATCATAATAAGAAGCATCTCCTGTGATGGCAGCCATCCTCTGGCCGAACATCATCACTCCGATAGAGGCACAGGTTTCTGAATAATTGGTACTGTTTGGAAGGTCATAATCCGTAGTAAAGCGCTCACGGAAACCGCTGCTTCCGATTCCTCCTGTAATGTACATCCGTCGTTCTGTCATATTGTTCCAGATTCTAGTGCAGGCCTCCATAAGTTCCGGATTCTCATCCTCCCCTGCCAGATCTGCCATTGCAGAACACATATACATTTCCCTTACTGCATGTCCAACCGCCTCATCCTGCTCTACCGGAGGCTTATGAGCCTGTGAATATTCCAGATCGTATCTCTCGAACTCCGGAAAAAATTCCGGATGTCCTCTTCCCTCAATCTCCGCCTGCAGATAATTGGGATTTTTCCCCCGCTCCTGGATGAAATACCTCGCCTGCTGAAGATAAAGCTTCTCACCAGTCTCCCGGTAAAGCTTCACCAGGGCAAGCTCGATTTCCTGGTGTCCCGGATAGCCCCGCTTCTGGCCTTCCCCTGTACCAAATACCCGGCATATAAGATCTGCATTCTTCTTCGCAATAGCAAGGAATTTCTCTTTGCCTGTTGCCTGATGATAAGCAACTGCTGCTTCGATCATATGTCCTGCTGTGTACAATTCATGGCCTTCCACCAGGTTCGTCCATTTCTTCGCAGGTGCATTTACGGAAAAATAAGTGTTCAGGTATCCGTCTGGTTCCTGCGCTTTCCCGATCAGGTCGATAACCTCATCCGCAAGCTTTTCCAGATGACTCCCACGGCCGCCTGCTATGGTGTAAGCAACCGATTCCAGCCATTTATAAAGATCTGTGTCCTGGAAAACAACTCCTTTTCTCTCTCCCTTTTCTTCTCCTGCTGCAATGCGGAAATTATGGATACAATAGGTAGGCTCTGAGTCTTCCAACTGATCATTGAGAATCTTCCACTGATGGGGAATGATTTTTTCGCTTACTTTGTTCACATATTCCCCAAACAAGCTGTCCGTAATCCGGATTCTTTTCAGATCCAATTGTTTCAAGTGTTTTTTCATATTTGTACCTGCCTTTGCCGATTTTGATTAATCGTTTAATTTCCTTTGTAAAAAATAAAAAACAGGATTGATACCATGTTTTTCTTTTGTTTTACTCGTTTCTTATTAATCGTTTTACTTATCTTTGAACTGATAGTACCACGCCAAATGTATTTTGTAAATACCTATTATTTTTTTCAGCTATTATTATAGATAATATGCTTGTTTTTTATGGATTATTACTATATTTTCAGTGAAATTAAACGTTTTTTCACATATTAGCATGATCTTATATATGGATTCTTGGCTTTTCTATTCCATTTGGTATCAATAAACACTTTGTGAAATTTTCCCAGCAGACGTTTTCTCCAATTTTCTTATTTTCTATTTTTCTTTGTTATCCTCTGGTTTTGTCAGACAATTTCTGGTATAATATGTTTAATTATAATTTTTTTAAGACGCAAGAGGCAAAAGGTATTTTTCCCTTTACTTAATGTTGTATTTTCATTACTGTGCACAAACTGCCCAGCAACGTAATTTCAGGAGGTACTAATGAAATTAAATTCAAACTGTATGGCCTGTCAGCTCCGCAAGCAGGAGGCAAAGATTCGTCACTTTGACGATGAAGACAGGAAGAAACAATATATGGAAGAAATCCGTCGTCGTTTTGAGAATCCCAGAGAGGGCGACTGTGTTCCCAGCATTTCCACAGAGCTGAAGAAATTCTACTGCTCCTTCTGGGGCGTTCCCATGGAAGATTTTGCCCAAATCAACCAGGAATATGACCAGCTTATGCTGGATCTGGAAGATGACCTTCATTCTACCATCCGCTATTCCGAAGATCCGTTGAAAGCTGCACTGATTTATGCCCGTACCGGCAATTACATTGATTTTGCAGCACTTCCCGAGGTCAGTAAGGAGACTGCACTTTTCCTTATAAAGAGCGAAAACAAGGATACACTGGATGAACAGGAATATAAGAACTTTTGCCAGGATATGAAAGAGGCATCAAATGTTGTGTATATTACCGACAACTGCGGCGAAATTGTTCTTGATAAGATTGCCATCCAGGTTCTGAAAAAAGCGTTTCCAAATATACGTGTCACAGCACTGGTACGCGGTCTCCCTGCTGGAAATGACGCTACCATGGAGGACGCCGAATTTTGCGGGCTTACAGATATCGTCCCGGTTCTTGGAAACGGCAGCGATGTGGGCGGAACCTGGTTTCACGGAATCAGCACCCACACACAGGAGCTTTTACAAAACGCAGATGTGATTTTAGCCAAAGGACAGGGGAATTATGAAACCATGCACGGCTGCGGCCTGAACATCTACTACCTGTTTTTGTGCAAATGTGACTGGTTTCAGAAGCTTTTTCATGCAAAACCGCTTCAGGGAATGTTTATAAATGAAAGAAGAGCACCAAGAGAAACTGCTTTTTCGTCAGATTGACAAGAAACCGTCCAAAAGTTTGTACGATTCTGCCCTAGCCCTCCAAAGCCATTTTCGCTATACTAACAACAGATGAAAAAAGCATCGAACGAATTTCGAACATATTAATTAATTGAGTATTTTGGAGGAAAAATCATGGCAAGCTTATCATTACAGCACATTAACAAAACCTACCCGAATGGTTTCCAGGCAGTTAAAGATTTCAACCTTGAAATCGAAGACAAAGAGTTCATCATCTTCGTTGGACCATCCGGATGTGGAAAATCTACTACACTTCGTATGATCGCAGGTCTTGAGGAGATCAGCGGTGGTACATTAAAGATCGGTGACAAAGTTATGAACGATGTAGAGCCGAAGGACCGTGATATCGCAATGGTATTCCAGAACTACGCTCTGTATCCTCATATGACAGTATATGATAACATGGCATTTGGTCTGAAACTTCGTAAAGTTCCGAAGGACCAGATCGATAAAGCTGTTAGAGAGGCAGCCAGAATCCTTGACCTTGAGAAACTTCTTGATCGTAAACCAAAGGCTCTTTCCGGTGGACAGAGACAGCGTGTTGCTATGGGACGTGCTATCGTTCGTAATCCTAAGGTATTCCTTATGGATGAGCCTCTTTCCAACCTGGATGCTAAACTTCGTGTTCAGATGCGTATCGAGATCTCCAAGATCCATCAGAGACTGGGCGCAACAATCATTTATGTAACACATGACCAGACAGAGGCTATGACCCTTGGTCCCAGAATCGTTGTTATGAAAGATGGTGTTGTTCAGCAGGTTGATACACCACAGCACCTTTATGAGCAGCCAGGCAACCTGTTCGTTGCAGGATTCATGGGATCCCCGCAGATGAACTTCCTTGACGCTCAGATCGCAGAAAAAGGCGGCGACCTTGTTGCTAAGATCGGTGAGTATGACGTTGTTATCCCAGCAGCAAAAGCTAAAGTTCTCAAAGACAATGGCTATGTTGGCAAGACAGTTGTTCTTGGTATCCGTCCAGAGGATATCCATGATTCCCAGATGTTCATCGAGGCTTCTCCAAGCGCTCCAATGACATCTACCGTTAAAGTTTATGAGCTTCTTGGTGCTGAAGTATTCCTGTACTTCGATGTAAACGGAACTCAGGTTACAGCACGAGTTGATCCTCGTACAAACTCCAAGACAGGCGATACAATCAAATTCGCATTCGATATGGAGAAATCTCACTTCTTTGATAAAGAGACAGAGCTTGTTATCTGCAACTAATATTTAAGAAGCATGAATTTAAGCCTCAGGGGGTTCTCCCCTGGGGCTTTTTTGTGGTATACTATGAGCACTTAATGAGCACAAGCCGGCAGGCGCCGGGCGAATTTAGTGCGAATGCACACCTGGACACTTAATGAGCGCAAACCGGCAGGCGCAGAGCGAATTTAGTGACCAGGTGTACTATGAGCCCGACTTGAACCACTTGCAAGCGCAAACTTTATTATTTTTCACCCAAAGGAGACCTCACATGAAATTACTTCAAATTCTCCAGAAATGCCTGGAAGACTGGCAATCCATCAGTCATCTGGACTTCTGCCTTGTAAATTTAGACAACACCATCTATATCAGCACCTGCGACAGAGCCCTCCCCTCCGAAGAAAAGCTGGAAGAATTTAAAGAGGACGATGCCCTGTGCATTTCCAATATGAACTGCCGCCTTTACAAAGTTACTGAAAGTCATCAACTCCAATATATCCTCATTGTATGGGGAAATACAGAAGCCGCTTCCACCATCGGAGAACTGGCTGTGTGCCAGATTGAAAGCCTTCTTACTGCTTATACTGAAAAAAGTGATAAAAATGTATTCATGCAGAATCTTCTCCTAGGCTCCTACTCTGAAGTAGATGCCTTTAACCGTGCCAAGAAGCTTCATATTGCCACCACTGTCAGACGGGCTGTTTTCCTTGTGGAAACCAAGCAGAGCAAAGATGAAAATGCCCTTGCTACCATTCGCAATATATTCTCGGCCAAAACCCGTGACTTTATTACTGCCATTGATGATTCCGGCATTATCGTCCTCCGCGAGCTGCAGCCATCTGAAGATTACTCTGACCTGGACGACATTGCCCATATGCTTGTGGATATGCTGAATACCGAGGCCATGACTTCTGCCTGGGTTTCCTACAGCAATATTGCCGATGATCTCAAGCAGCTTCCAGATGCCTATCGAGAAGCACGCACGGCTCTGGAAGTCGGTAAGATTTTTTACACTGGTAAAAACGTTTTCGGATACAACCGTCTGGGAATCGGGCGTTTAATTTATCAGCTTCCTGTGGATATCTGTGAAATGTTTATTGATGAATTTTTCAAAGAAGAAACCCTGGATTCCATTGATGATGAAACTCTCACCACCATCCGTACCTTCTTTGAAAACAACCTGAACCTTTCCGAAACTTCCAGACAGCTTTATGTACACAGAAATACTCTGGTATATCGTTTTGAAAAATTACAGAAAAAATTCGGGCTTGATATCCGGACCTTTGAAGACGCACTCACCTTCAAGCTGGCGATGATGGTGGTAAATTACATCAAATACAAAAAGTCCGAGTAAAATATTGCTGTGACCTTTCGTCAAAAAAGCACCTCGTGGAATGCAACCACTAAACAGTAACAATCAATCAACAATCAATTTTTTCTTGACTTAAAGTACACTTTAACATGTATAATAAAGAAAACAGATTTGGCCATAGAGCAATTTCAGGATTCTGCGTATCCCCTTTGCTCTATGGCCTGTCTTTCAAGAAAGGAGTATTTCATCATGGATAAAATCAAAAAAAACTTCGGTTTTGGCTGTATGCGTCTTCCTATGAAGGATGGCGAAGTAGACAAGGAACAGATGTGTAAAATGGTAGATACTTTCCTGGAGCAGGGCTTCAACTACTTTGATACCGCTCACGGATACCTGGATGGGAAAAGCGAGCTTGCCCTTCGAGACTGCCTGACCAGCCGCCACAACCGCAACGAATATATTCTTACCAACAAGCTTACTAATTTCTATTTCAAATCTGAGGAAGAGATCCGTCCGTTTTTTGAAAGTCAGCTGAAAGCCTGCGGTGTAGACTATTTCGATTTCTACCTTATGCATGCACAGAACGAGGAAATCTTCAAATACTTCAAACAACGCCATGCTTACGAGATAGCTCTCCAGCTGAAAGAAGAAGGCAAGATCCGTCATTTCGGAATTTCCTTCCATGACAAAGCAGAAGCTCTGGACCAGATTCTCACAGAATACCCACAGATTGAAGTTGTCCAGATTCAATTCAACTATCTTGACTATGAGAATCCGGCTGTACAGAGCCGCAAGTGCTACGAAGTCTGTCGCAAGCACAACAAGCCAGTACTGATCATGGAGCCTGTAAAGGGTGGCAACCTGGTAAACCTTCCAGAGGATGCGAAACAGGTTCTTGACGACCTGCACGGTGGAAGCCCGGCAAGCTATGCCCTTCGCTTCGCAGCTGGATTTGATGGCGTTCTCATGGTTCTCTCCGGTATGAGCAATATGGAGCAGATGGAGGATAATATCAGCTTTATGAAGGATTTCCAGCCTCTTACAGAAAAAGAAATGGAAGCCGTTCACAAAGTTGCAGACATTTTCCATCAGAAACATGCCATCCCATGTACAGCCTGCCGTTACTGTACAGCCGGATGCCCGAAGCAGATTTCCATTCCGGATCTTTTTGCCTGCATGAACGCAAAGAAGGTTTTCAATGACTGGAATGCAAACTACTATTACAGCAACGTCCACACTGTACATAATGGAAAAGCTTCCGATTGTATCAAATGTGGTAAATGCGAAAAAGCCTGCCCGCAGCATCTGCCGATCAGAGACCTGCTGGAAGATGTAGCCAAGGAATTTGAGACTGAGCAGAAATAATAATCCCAGACGAAAAAGGTGTGTGAAAAATGAGTTTCCATTCTTCGCACACCTTTTTATATTACATTTCCTCTTTCGCCCAGTCAAAGGTACATTTCACAGCCTTTTTCCAGCCTTTCAGCTTCTTCTGACGCTCTTCTTCTGTCATATGCGGAGCAAACTGCTGGCCAATCTGCCAGTTGCTCTTCACTTCGGAGGCATCTTTCCAGAACCCTGTTGCAAGTCCGGCCAGATAGGAAGCACCAAGTGCGGTAGTTTCAATGCAGCTTGGGCGCACTACCTGGGTATCCAGAAGATCAGCCTGGAACTGCATCAGGAAATTATTGGCACTTGCACCGCCGTCCACACGCAGAGCACTTAAATCCAGCCCCGAATCTTTCTCCATAGCTTCCAGGACATCATGTACCTGATAAGCCAGGGATTCTACAGTAGCACGAATCAGATGCGCTTTTCCTGCGCCTCTGGTAAGTCCCAGAATGGCACCTCTTGCGTACTGGTCCCAGTATGGAGCACCAAGTCCTGTAAACGCAGGTACTACATAAACACCATTCGTATCCGGCACAGAAAGACAATATTTTTCAGAATCCGGAGAACTCTCCAGAATCCCTACTTCATCTCTCAGCCACTGGATTGCTGCGCCTGCTACGAAAACACTTCCCTCAAGGGCATATCCCGGCGTTCCATCGGCTTTCACAGCAATGGTGGTAAGAAGTCCGTTCTTTGACTCTACCGCTGTATCTCCTGTATGCATGAGCATAAAACAGCCTGTACCATATGTATTTTTCACATCCCCGGACTCAAAGCAGCACTGTCCGAAAAGAGCCGCCTGCTGGTCTCCTGCTGCCCCGGCGATAGGGATTCTGCCTCCGATCAGATTCTCGTTGGTATATCCGTAAATGCAGCTGCTTGGCTTCACCTCTGGCAGCATGCACTCTGGAATATCCAGATATTCCAAAATCTCTTTATCCCATTTTTTCTCATGAATATCAAAAAGCATAGTTCTGGAAGCATTTGTATAATCTGTCACATGAACCTGACCTTTTGTCAATTTCCAGATCAGCCAGGTATCTACTGTTCCGAAAAGCAGTTCTCCATTCTCAGCACGATCCCTTGCACCTTCCACATGATCCAGAATCCATTTCAGCTTGGTTCCGGAAAAATAGGCGTCTGGAATCAGACCGGTTTTCTTTCGCACCAGTTCAGACATCCCGTCTTTTTCTATCTTCTCGATCATATCTGCTGTTCTGCGACATTGCCATACAATGGCTGGATAAACCGGTTCTCCGGTCTTCTTATCCCATACGATTGTAGTCTCGCGCTGATTGGTGATTCCAATTGCATGAATATCCTCAGCATCTACTCCTATCTTACTCATGGCCTCTGTAGCCACGGAAATCTGGGAAGACCAGATTTCCTTCGGGTCATGCTCCACCCATCCTGGTTTCGGATAATACTGTCTGTATTCTTTCTGGGCAACGCTGCACATGTTGCCTTTCTTGTCAAATAAAATACATCTTGAACTGGTCGTCCCCTGATCCAGCGCCATTATATATTTTCCCATAGTGCACCTCTTTTTGTGTTTTCGCCTTATTATTTTCTCTATTATATCTCATTTATGACGACATGAAAACACCATAATTAATTGCTATTTAATGTGCTGGGGAAATGCGGTTCTAACCAGTTGTCGATAACCAGCGGTTTGGCAATGTATATTCACGTAGCCGTGCATTTCAGGAGCGGTTTTAGTGGAGGCGAGATCCATGACTTACGGAGACTTGGCGCGAAGGCTCTCCTGAGCGTCTTAGTCGTAGTTAGTCATTAGCTTGCCGGAACGTTGCTCCGCACGGCGGTGAATATACATTGCCAGACTGCGTCCGGGAAACGACGCCCAGCACATTAAATAGCAATTTTCCTTTTTTTCTCTATATGCAAGAAAAAGCGCCTCCATCCAATTTTCTCCGAATGTCGACGCCCCATTTTCTCTTATAAAATTTTATGCCAGTAAAGTCTTACCTACAAAATAAACCAGTACCAGTGCACCAAGTACGATTCGGTACCATCCAAACGCCTTGAAATCATGCTTCTTGATATATCCCATCAGGAACTTGATTGCAAGGATGGAAACTACAAATGCAACCACCATACCGATTACCAGGATCAGTACCTCTGTACCAGTAAAACCAAAGCCAAATTTCAGAATCTTCAGAAGGCTGGCTCCGAACATAACCGGAATGCCAAGGAAGAAGGTGAATTCAGCCGCAACTGTACGGGAAGTGCCCACCAGGATTCCTCCGATGATGGTAGAACCAGATCTGGATGTTCCAGGAATGACAGAGAGTACCTGGAAACAGCCGATCAGGAAAGCTGTCTTAAAGGACAGATCTTCCAGACTTGTGCACTGCGGCTCTCTGCCTTTGTTATAGTTTTCCACAATAATAAACAGAACACCGTAGACAATCAGCGCAATAGCAACAACTACATAATTGTTAAAATGTGCTTCAATGAAATCATTAAATGGAAGTGCAATAATAATGGTGGGCAGACATGCTACCACAATTTTGAACCACAGCACCCACTTATCCTTATCACAATAGCGCTCCACAAAATTCAAGATCACCTGTGCCCATTTCGGTTTCTTCGCAATTGCCATCTGGGTTCGTTTCGGAAGCTTCTTTATGTAAAAAGGCCACAGCTTATTCCAGTACAAAACAACAACTGCAAGTATGGCTCCAAGCTGGATCACAACCAGAAATACGTCCATAAAATCCTGTGACACATTCAGATGAATAAACTCATCGACCAGGATCATATGTCCCGTACTGCTGATGGGGAGCCATTCTGTAATTCCCTCAACAATACCAAGGAGAATTACCTTTAAAAGTTCGATAATATCCATTTCTACCCCTTTCTTCACTTTAACAAAATGAGGACGGAGACTTGAACTTCTCCGTCCTCTTTAGTATATTACACAAAATATCTTTCGTAAACTTGTATTTTGCTTTTTTCGCAAAATTTAGTTTTTGTTTATTACTATTCACTGATCGCATTCCGCGAGGTGTTTTTTGTGACCAAAGGTCACAGAAAACCCGAGACTTGCGGCGCGAAATCATGCGAAAGCATGATTTCTGTGCATCGCGAAGCGTGTTGCTGTGAACGGAGTGAACAGTAACCTTTTGTTTAACAACTTACTATTTATCTTCTGGCGATTGTCGCAATATCAATCAGGCTCAGCTTATTAGCGTCTGTATTCTCAAGGCTGGTTACCAGTGCTTCTGCAGTATCAAGGCTGGTAAGAACATTTACACCAGTCTCGATGGCATTACGTCTGATCACAAATCCGTCCTTCTGATGCTCAACACCCTGGGATGGGATGTCGATAACCACATCGATCTTATGGCCAAGGATCAGGTCCATAAGGTTCGGTGCCGGCTGCTCCAGCTTGTTGGTACGGATTACCTTAACACCATGCTCTTTCAGAGTATTGGCAGTTCCTCTTGTAGCATAGATACGGTATCCAAGTGCTTCGAATCTCTTAGCGATCGGAACAGCGTCCTCCTGCTCCTCAGGTCTTACTGTCATGATCATGTTCTTGTACTTCGGCAGACGGATTCCAGCTCCAAGGAATGCTTTATACAAAGCTTCATTGAAGGTCTCTGCAATGCCAAGGCACTCACCAGTAGACTTCATCTCCGGTCCAAGGCTGATATCAGCACCGCGGATCTTCTCGAAAGAGAATACCGGCATCTTGATGGCAATGTGTTTTGCCTCTGGCTGAAGACCTGGCTCATAGCCCATATCTTTCAGCTTGTATCCAAGGATTACCTTAGTTGCCAGCGGTACGATCGGAATACCGGTAACCTTGCTGATGTAAGGCACGGTACGGCTGGAACGTGGGTTCACCTCAATTACATATACATCATCACCCAGCACGATGAACTGGATGTTGATCATACCAACTACGTGAAGTGCTCTTGCAAGACGCTTGGTGTATTCCGCAATGGTCTCTTTTGCCTTCGCACTGATGGTTCTTGCAGGGTATACGGAAATACTGTCACCAGAATGGATTCCGGCACGCTCGATATGCTCCATGATACCAGGGATCAGAATATCTTCGCCGTCGCACACTGCGTCAACCTC
Organism: Clostridia bacterium; assembly: GCA_029101305.1. Taxonomy (GTDB): domain Bacteria; phylum Bacillota; class Clostridia; order Lachnospirales; family Lachnospiraceae; genus Blautia_A. The sequence continues at coordinate 20,804 of JAQXQS010000112.1, forward strand.
GATTTCTTTTCCCATCAGGTATTTATCAACAAGGATCGGATGCTCCTGTGCGATCTGGTTGATCACACCAATATACTCTTCTACATCCTCATCGCTTACAGCGATTCTCATGCCCTGACCACCAAGTACATAGGAAGGACGAACCAGAACCGGATAACCCAGCTCATTTGCTGCCTTTTTCGCCTCTTCTGCGGTGAATACAGTGTGTCCCTTCGGTCTCGGGATCTGGCATTTCTCAAGGATCTCATCAAACAGCTCACGATCCTCAGCAGCATCTACATTCTCAGCAGATGTTCCCAGGATCTTCACACCCATCTTGGTAAGTGCTTCTGTAAGCTTGATGGCTGTCTGTCCACCGAACTGTACAACAGCTCCGTCCGGTTTCTCAATATTTACAATGTTCTCAACATCCTCCGGTGTAAGCGGCTCAAAATACAGCTTATCCGCAATATCAAAGTCAGTACTTACTGTCTCAGGATTGTTGTTGATAATAATCGTCTCATAGCCTTCTTTTGCAAAAGCCCAGGTACAATGTACGGAACAGAAGTCAAATTCAATTCCCTGTCCGATACGGATCGGACCGGAGCCAAGTACCAGGATTTTCTTCTTATCTGGTGTGGCAATAGCCTCATTCTCTGTACCTTCATCTCCATATACAGAATAGTAATATGGAGTTGCAGCAGCAAACTCAGCTGCACAGGTATCAACCATCTTGTAAGCAGCTTTGATGCCATACTCTGCACGGAGATCTTTGATCTCTTCTTCTGTTTTACCTGTCAGACGGGCAATGATGTAGTCCGGGAATTCCATGCGTTTTGCTTCCAGAAGAAGCTCTTTGGTAAGCTTTCTGTTCTTCAGCGCATTTTCCATTCCTACAAGGATTGCGATCTTATCAATGAACCAGATATCGATCTGGGTAATATCATGAAGCATGGACTGCGGCATTCCACGACGGATTGCTTCTGCGATCTTCCAGATTCTGCGGTCATCTACAATCTCCAGCTCTGCGAGAAGCTCCTCATCTGTAAGCTGGGTAAAATCATAAGACATAAGGCTGTCTACATGCTGCTCCAGGGAACGGATAGCTTTCATAAGAGCGCCCTCGAAGTTATGGCAGATACTCATAACCTCACCGGTAGCTTTCATCTGGGTGGTAAGGGTTCTCTTAGCTGTGATAAATTTATCAAATGGAAGTCTCGGGATCTTAACTACACAATAGTCAAGCATTGGCTCGAAGCTTGCATATGTTTTTCCGGTAATGGCATTTGGAATCTCATCCAGGGTATAGCCAAGTGCGATCTTAGCTGCAACCTTCGCGATCGGATAACCGGTAGCCTTACTTGCAAGTGCAGAGGAACGGCTTACACGCGGGTTAACCTCGATTACGCAGTACTCGAAGCTGTCTGGCTTCAGAGCGTACTGAACGTTACATCCACCTGTGATTCCAAGCTCTGTGATAATATTAAGAGCTGATGTACGAAGCATCTGGTATTCTTTGTCCCCAAGTGTCTGGGAAGGAGCAACTACGATAGAGTCTCCTGTATGGACACCAACCGGGTCAATGTTCTCCATGTTGCAGACAGTAATGCAGTTTCCTGCACTGTCACGCATTACCTCGTACTCGATTTCTTTCCAGCCTGCGATACAACGCTCTACCAGTACCTCTCCTACACGGGAAAGACGAAGACCGTTCTCCAGGATCTCACGAAGCTCGTACTCATTGTGAGCAATACCGCCGCCGCTTCCACCAAGTGTGTAAGCAGGACGAAGAACAACCGGATAACCGATGGTGTTTGTAAATGCAAGACCATCTTCTACTGTGGTAACAACCTTGGAAGCTGCAACCGGCTCACCGATTTTCTCCATGGTATCTTTAAATTCCTGACGGTCCTCAGCTTTCTTGATTGTCTGGGCTGTGGTACCGATCAGTCTTACATTATGCTCTTTCAGGAAGCCTTTTTCATCCAGCTCCATGGCAAGGTTCAGGCCAGCCTGTCCACCAAGGGTAGGAAGAACACTGTCTGGCTTCTCCTTCAGGATCAGCTGCTCTACTACTTCTACAGTAAGAGGCTCAATATAGACACGGTCTGCAATGTCTTTATCTGTCATAATGGTAGCCGGGTTGGAGTTCAGAAGAACAACCTCCATGCCTTCTTCCTTCAGGGAACGGCAGGCCTGTGTTCCTGCGTAATCGAACTCGGCTGCCTGGCCGATGATGATCGGACCAGAACCAATAACAAGTACTTTTTTAATGTCTTTATTTCTTGGCATTATTTATTTCCTCCCATCATATCCATAAATCTGTCAAACAGGTAACCGGAATCCTGTGGTCCCGGGCATGCCTCCGGATGGAACTGTACGGTGAAAATATTCTTGCCAACGTAAGCCATTCCTTCGTTTGTACCATCGTTTACATTTACAAATGCCGGATGGGCAATGTTTTTCTCCTCAAGATCCTTGGCATCTACTACATAGCCGTGGTTCTGGGAAGAGATGTAAACTCTGCCTGTGGCAAGGTCTTTTACCGGATGGTTTCCACCACGGTGGCCATATTTCATCTTATAAGTGTCTCCGCCAGTTGCAAGAGCCATCAGCTGATGTCCAAGGCAGATTGCAAAGATCGGAACATCTGAATCGTAAAGCTTCTTTACTTCTTTAATTATAGAAGTACATTCCTTCGGGTCTCCAGGGCCGTTGCTGAGCATGATTCCGTCCGGATTGTCTGCAAGGATCTCTTCTGCCGGTGTAAGTGCCGGGTAAATCGTCACCTGACATCCACGTTTATTCAGGGAGCGGGCAATATTGCGCTTCGCACCAAAATCCATAAGTGCAACCTTCGGACCGTCTCCTGGGAGAATCTCCTTCTCACGGCAGGTTACTTTTTCTACTACTTTACCAGTTGTATATGCTTTTAACTTAGGGAGAATTGTGTCTAAATCATAATTTTCATCTACCGTGATCATACCGTTCATAGTACCCTTCTCACGAAGGATCTTGGTAAGTGCACGTGTATCAATTCCTGAGATTCCAGGAATATCATGTTTGGTCAAGAAATGCTGAATGGTGTCAACGCTTCTGAAATTGCTTGGAACGCGGGATAATTCACGTACGATAAATGCGTCGATCCAGGGTCTTGTGGATTCCTGGTCTTCATAACAGATTCCGTAGTTTCCTATTAATGGATAAGTCATGCATACTGCCTGTCCTGCGTAAGACGGATCAGTCATTACTTCCAGATAACCTGTCATGGAAGTATTAAAAACGATCTCACTGATGACTTCCCTTGCAGCACCAATGCTGGTTCCTGTAAATACATGGCCATCTTCTAATATCAGAAATGCTTTCATACAATCTCCCTTTCTGTTGTCTTTTTCTGTCTTAATTTGTAACGGTTCAGAGCCAGTCGCATTTTGGTGGTTGGTTCCAAACAGTCACCTTAATTTATCCTAAATCTTCAAGATTGTATCACAGCAAAGTTCTTTTTTCAACAAAATCTGAGCAAAAAAAAATTCTGCCAGGCAAAAAAATATTTGCACAGCAGAAAAAAGCTACTGGATCAGAGCATACAAAATCAAGCTCTTGTATTCGTAACAAAGGAAAAAAATAATGCAGGAGATGGGACTTGAACCCACACGATCTTGCGACCACAGGCACCTGAAGCCTGCGCGTCTGCCAATTCCGCCACTCCTGCATTTCTTATGTTCCAGCCGCTCTCTCGCGACTGCTTGATTATAATACAACACATTCATCCAAATGTCAACACTAATTTTCAAAAAAATTTGAAAAATTTTAAATATTTATTCTTAGTCCATTTTGGTCTTTTTGGTAATTCGCAGAAAGCCGCAATTTATAATGAACCTTGATACTATTTATATCATACTTTTACACCAGAGAAATGAAATATGACGTACAAAAGAATCAGAGAGCTGCGGGAAGACCATGATTTGAAGCAGGGCTATCTGGCTCACTATCTCAATGTAAGCCAGCGTACCTATTCGCGGTATGAAACCGGAGAACGAAATATCCCTCTGGATTCCTTATGCCTGATTGCAGATTTCTATAAAGTAAGCGTAGACTATCTGCTGGAGCGTACTGACGTGAAGCGCCCGTATCCTGCTCCCCGGCTCTCCCCAAAGGACTGAGATTGCCTGGCATAACAGCTGGCCTGATCTGAAAGCATTATTATGATCTGAAAGCATTATTACCTCCAGCTGTCATGAAGCACAGCTCAGAAAACAAAAAGACACCTTACGCTGGTATGGTGTCTTTTTGTTTTTACTTTCTGTTTTTGCTTTCTCTTTTCTGGTTCGGTATCAGGTTCCCAACCGACCACAGAACAGCACCTGCTGCAATGCATGCATCTGACAGGTTGAAAGCGATCTTACGGATTTCTTTCTTCTTGACGTTCAGGCTTACATAATCTGTGACATAACCCTTATTCCGTCGATCCACATAATTAGACATTCCACCGCCCAGGATCATGGCAAGGCCAGCTTTACTAAGCTTATTTCCTCCATGAAGCAGCTGATGCCAGTATTCTCCAGCTACACAGCCAAGCCCGGCAGCTGCCAGTTCCAGACAGTTCTGACGTCCGATTTTTACCTTTCCCAGAATCCTATCCTTATTATGGCAGTTACGAAAGATCAGCTTTCCTCCCAGCACTTCTTCTCTGCTTCCCTGAAGACGTGTACTGTCAATATATTCTTTTATTTTATAATCCAGCAGGAAAATGCCGCTGGCAATTGTCAGGGATAATATGACTGCTGCCTCCTTTCATTTATAAAGATGTCTGCATAAGCATACATCATCGTTTACTGCCACAGAATGATTTTTGCAAAATTATTCCTTATTCTGCTGTGTTTTCAGATTTTTCCGGTGTTTCAACAGTCTCTTCGTTTTCAGTGCCTTCTAGGTGTTCGGTCTCTTTTACGTCTCCTGCTTCCTCCACGCTTTCAGCTGTGTTTTCCTCTGCCTCTACAGCCTCAGTTTCCTGTACTGTCTCAGCATCCGCCTTCTCCTCTTCTGCTGGGGCATCCTCAACTACGTCACCTTCTGCCTTCTCTGGCTCCGGAGTCGGGCATACAGACCCACAGAATGGACAAAATGCCACGCTCCGGTCAACAGACTTGCCACATGCAGGACATATTTTCTGTCCTTTTAAGCGCGCTGCCATGTCCTGGTATCCGGCAATAATATCCATATGCTGCTGAATTTCCTCACAAAGCCCCAGAAGCCCTTCCTCCACTTCAGCTCCTTCTTTGTATTTCTCAAAGATCACATTTCCAATGTCTGCCTGCAGTTTCCGTACCATCTGCTCCTCGCTGGAAATCTTACTTTTGATTTTCTGTGTCTCGTACAGCTGGCCGGCTTTTTTGCCAAGATCCTTGGTCGTCCTTGTAATCGTGTCACTTAACTCATCAAAAAAATCACGTGCCATAATACCGTCTCCTTTACTTATAAAATAGTTATAAAGCCTCAAAGTTAATTACTGCGCAGCTCCGATCAGCGGAACCTCCTGGCCCCTGAGCAGGATTCTCGGTCCACCTGTTCCTTCAATATATTCTCTGGTGATGATCACCTGGCCAATGCTGTCATCCTTTGGAATCTCATACATGATATCCAGCATATACTCTTCCAGGATTGCACGAAGTCCTCTGGCTCCGGTGTGCTTTTCCAATGCTTTAGCTGCAATGGCATGAAGCGCATCCTCTTCATAATCCAGCTTCACCTCATCCAGGGCAAGTAACTTCTGGTACTGCTTCAGAATGGCATTCTTAGGCTCTTTCAGGATCTGGACCAGCATATCCTCATTCAGGCCATCCAGAGTATATATGATTGGCAGACGTCCGATAAATTCCGGGATCATGCCAAATGCGCGAATATCATCTACAGTAACCTTCTCCAGAATGTGCGGATCATTGTCATATTTATCCTTCAGATCTGCATAGAAGCCAATGGAAGCCTGCTTATTCAGTCTTTCTTTGATAATGTTTTCCAGATCCGGAAAAGCACCACCACAGATAAACAGAATATTCTTAGTATTTACAGTAACCATAGGAACCATAGCATTCTTGCTGTTCGCTCCCACCGGCACCTCAACCTCGCTTCCCTCCAGAAGCTTCAGAAGTCCCTGCTGCACAGCTTCACCGCTTACATCACGCTGATTGGTATTTTTCTTCTTAGCCAGCTTGTCTATCTCATCAATAAAGACAATACCATGCTCTGCCTTCTCCACATCATTGTCTGCAGCTGCAAGAAGCTTGGAGATAACGCTCTCAATATCATCACCGATATAACCAGCCTCTGTAAGGGATGTGGCATCTGCAATCGCCAGCGGCACATCCAGAAGTCTGGCAAGTGTCTTAACCAGATACGTCTTGCCACATCCTGTAGGTCCGATCATCAGCATATTGGACTTCTCGATCTCAATCTCATCCATAGTGTCTGTCGCCACACGTTTATAATGATTGTAAACAGCAACAGACATAACCTTCTTTGCCCGTTCCTGGCCTATTACATATTCGTCAAGGCTGGCCTTGATCTTATGGGGGGCCGGAATCTTCTTAAGGTCGATTTCCGGCTTGGCATCTTCTTTTTTCTTCTTTACCTTCTTCGGGCGGGGAATCGCATCCTGAAGACTGCCCAGATTGATCATGCTTACATTGGGCATATTCAGAAGATCATTCAAATTCAGGCCGTTATTCATCTGATGTGTCATGGTATCAAAGCTCTTCTGCATACAGTCGTTACAGATATGTATATTATTAGGCAGCTCGATCATCTTACCAGCCTGGCTCTCCGGACGGTGGCACAGAAAACAGAATTTCTCATATTCACTGTCATCCTCATGATCCTCGTTCTGTGTCTCTGTTATATCGCCATCGATGATCTCATCTTTTTCATCGTTAAAATGATCTGTCATAATTATTCCTTTCCAATCTCGTAAAATAGTAATATTCATTTTTATTGTAACATACTTTTCGCTGATTTAGAAATTAACTTTTTATAAATTACAGGTAATTGTTCTGAATCAGCCTCCCAATACCATAAAAGGGAGCATCCGCTCCCTTTTATCACTGGTTACTATCTGGCCTTGCGCTTAAAGTAACATTTACAGTTTCTTCCTCATATTCTCCGTCATTTAAACGGGCAACCTGAATCTCAATTTCTTCTCCTGCTGAATAATACTGAAGCTTGTCATTAATATCAGCCTTACTGGAAACCTTCTGCCCATCCAGCTTGGTAATGATATCACTTTTCCGGATTCCAGCTATATCAGCAGCTTCCCCTGGAGCCACATACATAACAAACGCACCAGACGGCATATTATACATCTGAATGGCCTCTCTGGAAAGGTCTGCAAATTTGATTCCCAGGTATCCTACCTGTGATTCATCCGAAACCTTATCCCTGGTCTTCCGGTTCATAAGCTCTTCCAGGATTGGCTGTGCCTTGGAAATAGGAATCGCGTATCCGGTACCTTCCACACTGCTTGAAGCAATTTTCGCACAGTTAATACCGATCAGTTCTCCCTGCATGTTCAGAAGTGCACCGCCACTGTTTCCAGGGTTAATCGCTGCATCTGTCTGAATCAGGTCTTCATAGGTATTGGAATCAGACTGGACGGTACGTTCAAGGGCACTTACCCATCCTGATGTTACGGTCTGGCCATAGCCCAGTGCATTTCCAATGGCAACCACCTGCTCCCCAACTGCAAGATCATCAGAATTGCCAAGCTGGGCAATTTTGATCTGATCCATGGTTTCCTGTGGAATGTCGCTCTTTTCAACTGCGATCACTGCAAGGTCTGTATCTTCATCTGTTCCCTTTATCTTAGCAGAAACGGCACCGTCAATGTTCAGGTCACCATTTCCATTCACATAATTTTCTGTTTCCTGCTCCGCATTCACTACATCACTTCCAATGAAGCAGACGCTCAGAGTAGTGGCTCCTTCTACTACGTGATTATTGGTAGCGATCAAAAGCTCATCATCATTCTCACCCACAATGATGCCAGATCCACTTCCTGTGCTTGGATATTCCATTCCGTATCCGAAAAAGCTGCGGATTTCCTGCATGCTTACAGAAGTAATCGCTACAACAGAGGGCATTGCCGCCTGGGCAACACCAGCTACAGGCCCTTTCGTATTCGCAACTGCGTCAGCATTGGTGCTGTCACTGGTACTGCTATCTGTAGTGCTCTCCCCGGTATCTCCAGCTGCAACAAAAGAGGTAAGTGTCTCCGCAGTCCCAACTGTAGCCGGCGTCTCTTTCTTAAAATATTTATCTGACACTACATTCACGGCCTGGAATACAAGTCCTGCAACCAGTCCGAAAAGTACTGCCAGGGTAATAGTATTACCTGCCTTTTTTCCAAAGCCTGACTCTGGCTTCCCATCTGTCTGGTGTCTGTGATGTCTGCGTTTTGGTTCTTCCTCTGGTTTTTTCTCCTGTTCATCCACCTGGTAATGTGCATATTTAGGTTCAGAAGATGGTTCTCCAGCTTCATTTCCTATATTGCTTCCAGCTGTATCTCCAGTGGTATTCCCCGATGTATTCTGATAATTCCTGCCAGAAGCATAATAATTCCCATTATCTGTATTTCCGGTATTCCCACCATTCCTACTGCTTGTATATTTGTAGTGATAGGTCACATTCTCATTCAAATCCTCTTCGGGGGCTGACTGCTGGGCTGCATCATCCGTCTCCTTTGGATCCTGCCCCCAATTCCATTCATCACTCATGTTATGGCTCCCTTCTGTTTCCTTACTGTTCATTTACTTTTCTTGTATGATATCAGTTTACCAAGCAATTGTGTTGAAATTGTGATAGATTCTTTAAGAAAAGGTGACGCACTGATACCGTTTATTTCGAAACCTGTCTGCCGTAAAAAAGATTATTTTTTCCAGTATTCCGGGTTCATCGTGCAAAATAGAATCATACCTTTGGAAAGCTTCTGATATCTTTTTCCAAGAAAATACCCTATATATTTAAAACCGCTTTGTCCGATCAGTTTGGGGATCAGCCATACATGCCCGGTTTTTAACAAATAGGCAAAGCTTTTCTTCACAAGGCGCAGTCCTTCCCCTTCTGAAGGTATTCCCTGAAAAATTTCCGGATGGTCTGCCTGGGAAACTCCCAGGTCAAAGTTCCGGTGAAACTGCTGCCTGCAGGAATAATTGTGGGAATGAATCACACAGGCATCTGCTGCATATGCGATTCCATATCCCTGTTTTGCCATAGTCCCCGCATAAATCATGTCTTCGTTAAAAATAGCCTTATTTACAAAGCCTCCAATTTTTTCATAAATGCTCTTTTTATATGCGGCGCACACATTCGAGCAGAAATAAGTTTTGATTCCATATACACCTGTATCTTTTTCCCACTTTACAGATGACTGTGCCGGATAATTAAAGGATCTGGTGTACTTTTCCAGGTAAGCACAATCTTCTCTTGGCAGCTGTCTGGCATAGGCAGCTCCCACTTTGGGATCTTCCTGTAATGGGCGGATCAGATTCCGGATCAGGTTTTCGTCTGCCGGAACTGCGTCCTGTGTCATAAACACCATAATATCGGCGTCTGACAGCTTTGCGCCAGCCCGTCTTGTACCGCCGTGGTCAAATTCTGCTTTGCTAAGATGGGTTACCTCTACTTTCGGAAATTTTGCCTCCCATTCTGGATTCCAGAATTTCTTTTCCGTATTCATCACAAGAATTTTTTTCACCTCATAGCTTTGTCTGCAAAGTGCTTCCAGCAGTTTTTCAAATTCTGTTCCCGGATGATATGCGGGAATAATGATATCAACAGTTTCCATTCTATTCTATCGCCCCTTATTACAAAGTGTGGTTCCTATTTCAAACCCAATCATTTTCCAGCCAATCATTGATTAAAAAGGGGAACCGCTTCCTTTCGAATGGTTCCCCTTCATTTATACGACCGTTCATCACCAAGCTTCAAAACGCCCGGTTCTGAACAGTTACCATTTTATTCATATCCGCTTCCATCGTCAAAACCGGAATCTGATGAACCATCATCCCCGCTTCCGTCATAGCCGCCATTGTCATAATCAGCACCGCTATCATAATCGCTTCCACTGTCGGAATTGCTTCCATCGTTGTAGTCATTACCACTGTCATAATCGCTTCCGCCATTATAATCATTTCCGCTGTCGTAGTCACTTCCACCACTGTAATCATTGCCACTATAATCACTACCAGAATTGCTTCCACTATAGTCATTATAATCGTAATTTCCGCTTCCATCACCCTGCCATACGATCTCATCTGAGGAACCAGCTTCATTACTTGCCAGCGGAGCCTGATCTACCAGTGTATCAGCACCACCTACCAGTTCAATGATCTTGGCATTTGCGTCTACAATGTTCTGGGACGGCTGGTAATTCTCATCTGCGCCGTAGAGGAACTTGTGAAGCTCTTTTACATTCTCTTCAAGGGTATCGGCAACTACCATACTTGCTTTTTTAACATCTGCAAATTTATACTTGGATGGGAAACCGGTAGTATCGCTGATATTATACCCCATCAGATTCGGAATCAGGTTGAGAAGCTCTGTCTTGCTGACAGATGTGGAAATCATCGGGAATACCTCGTCCATAATATTAAAGATCGTAGTCAGCCCGGCTGATTTCGCCTTGTCTACCATCAGGCCGATAACCCGGCGCTGACGCTCTGTACGTCCCATATCCATACTTGCAGTGTAACGGATACGGCAGTAGGATACGACCTGTACTCCGTTCAGATGATACTCTCCAAGTGTCTCTTCTTCATTTGCAGGTTTCGGATCTGGAAGTGTTACAGGTGTATAGCTCTTACCGGTTTCTTCTGAAGTCTCTATACAATAATCATTCATAAATACCATTTCTGCATAAGAAAGAGGCAGGTCAAGTCCACCAAGAGCATCCACTGCTGACACCATCGCATTAAAGTTAACTGTTACATAATCTGTAATATTCAGATCCAGCATCGTATTCAGCATAGAAATTGCCTGCTCCGGGCCGCCATAAGCATAAGCTGCATTTGCTTTGGTATAGGTGTCATTTCCAATATCAAGCAAAGTATCTCTGTAAATAGAAGCCAGCTTCACTTCTTTGGTATCATTATTAATACTTGCAATAATAATGGTATCACTGTTCTGGGCATCAAGCGCAGCATTCTTAGAACGCTGGTCTATCGCAAACAGTGCATAAGTGGTGTATCCAGACATCTGCGGAGCAGTTACATTTGTAACGATCTTACTTTCATCCAACTGTGGTGTCTCAATCTTGTTCAGTCTGGAATCTATCTGTCCATATACATACAGACCGCCGATAAATACCAGCAGACAGATAATTTCCAGAATAAACAAAGCAGTCCTCTTTTTTCTACCAGGTCTTGCCATTTTTCTTTCCTTTCTCAATACGCATTCTTGTTTACAAATCCTTTAAAGATTGTCATAAACATGATCTTTATATCCAGTCCCACACTCCAGTTTTCAATATAATAGAGATCATATTCGATTCTCTTACGGATGGAGGTATCACCTCGGTATCCGTTTACCTGTGCCCATCCGGTCAGACCAGGACGCACCTGATGCTTTACCATATATCTTGGAATCTCCTCGCGGAATTTTTCCACAAAAAACGGGCGCTCCGGTCTTGGGCCTACCAGGCTCATATCTCCCTTTAGGATGTTAAACAACTGCGGAAGCTCATCAATACTTGTCCGCCGCATAAATTTCCCGATTCCGGTAACTCTGGGGTCATTCTTCACAGTCCATGCTTTCTTCTCTTCTGCTTCCGGCTGGATCTCCATAGAACGGAACTTATACATCCAGAAAGTCTGGTTATGCAGTCCCACACGCTCCTGACGATAGATCAGCGGCCCCGGGGAAGTCAGCTTGATCAGGATACACATCACCAGCATAACCGGAGATGCCACTATGATCCCGATGATAGAACCCAAAATATCCATCACTCTTTTTACCATAAAATTAAAAGTATTACTTAACGGGACATAGCGTATATTGATCACCGGAAGTCCCAGAATATCTTCTGTATATGGTTTCGTCGGAATAATTTTATTATAATCTGGAATAAACTTTGTATGCACTCCTGATTTCTCACAAAGTGCTACGATCTCTTCCAGTCGGTAATACTCACTTAAGCCCAGTGTAATCGCAATCTCATCCAGTCTGCTCTCAGGCAGGATTACGTTCAGATTGGCAATTCTTCCGATCACTTTGATTCCTTTGTACATAGTACCAGAAGCAACATTGTCATCCAGAATTCCTCTCACCACATATCCCCACTGGGGATTCTGCAGAATGCGGTCGATGTATTCTTCAGCCGCACGGCTGTATCCCACCAGAACTACCTGTTTCTGATTCAATCCCTTCTTCCGCATCTTACGGAGGCCATAGAAAATAAGCATTCTGGCTCCCCAGCTTGCAACAATGCAGATACCATAGAACATATACAGCACAGAACGGGAAATATCGCCCTCTTCAATGGTATACAAAATAAATGTAGTGATCAGAATGCCAAGGGAATTCGCCTTGACAATATTGGACAATACAAGACGTCTTCCCTGCATCCGCATAGGCTCATACAGAGAAAACGCATGATACAGCAAAATATATGCCGGCAAAATAAAAACCAGCGCAGACATATACTGCTCAAAACTTCTCGCACGCACTGCGCTTGCCGCAAACGGTCCGATAAACCTCAGTGCCCAGGCAAAGAAATAAGATATTGTAATTACACAGGCATCTACAACAACATGGAGCCGACTGAAATTCTTCTGATTGTCTCTAATCAATCTCTGCCACCTCTGCCTTCTTCACAGCTGTTACGGACAGAATTTCGCCCTGTAACCCATAGCTTCCATCCATTTATCATGAATAGCAGCCATTCATTCTGTGACTTTCTCTATCTTATAATAGATAAAACAGAATTGCAACCAATTATTCATACATCAAATGTGAAAAATTAATAAATTTTATCAGGCAAAAAACCTGTAAAACATATTCCACCACAGTTCCAGCTGGATTCTGGCATATCTTCCCAGATTTCCAAGATGGAATCTGACTTTTTTATGTTTCCTGCTGATCTGAATACCATTTTTGATTCCAGCCACATACTCTCTTCCCATTCCCTTCTGGGCAAAAAACAAAATCTTCATCCCAAATCCCAGGATCAGGAAAGGAAGGTTCAGAATGATCTGAAGTGTTGGCATGTTTTTGTAGATCAGATAAATATTATTTCTGGAAGAATACCTGGTTTTAAACTGATTGTACCTGGAACCACTTGTGCCGCTTCCTACGTGATATACCAGGGCTTTTGGGGCATACCAGTTCTCATAGCCAAAGATTCTGGCACGGTATCCTACATCAATATCCTCCAGATATGCAAAGTGCTCTTCATCAAAATAACCGATTCGCTCAAAAATTTTCTTACGGTAAATGGCAGCGCCTGCACATGAGGTAAAGATCCGCTCTTCCTTTTCGTAAGTATGGATATCTTTCCCTTTTCCTCTGGCAAAAGCCCAGCCAAGGGCACAATAATAATTTCCTGCATCATCCAGCTTCTCCCGCTCATGGTAACGTATCATTCTGGCGCTGCAGGAGAAAGCTTTTTTGTGCCGTTTTATGGAGGCAAGCATTTCCCTTACAAAGCTTTTTTCTATCTCTGTATCATTATTTAAAAGAAGCACATAAGGTGCCCTCGATGCGTAGATTCCCTCGTTCACAGCCCTGGAAAAGCCAAAATTATCCGGCAATTCCACAATGTGTACCCATGGAAAATTCCCCATTACAAAAGCAACACTTCCATCTGTGGATCCGTTATCCACAAGAATCGTCTCGAAATTCTGGAAATCCTGCTGCTCCAGGCTGGAAAGTACGCCTTCCAGATATGCCATTCCATTATAATTCGGAATAATGACTGATACTTCCTGCATAATGTCTCCTTAGTCTTTCTTCTCATTTTTGCCGGTCATGCCCGGAAGTGGTCTCAAAGAATAATTCCATTTCGTCAGGGACAAATTCTTATTATAATTCGGATCACCTTTTTTCAGAATGTCGATCCAGTTACTTCTCATATATTCGATTTCCCGCTGGAACCGTCTTACCTTTGCGTCGTTATTCTCTGCACCGCGGGTCTTGGATTCCATATGGTATAATTTCGCATAAGGATCATATACCACCAGATATCCTGCTTTCGTGGTCTTCAGACAAAGATCCACATCATTGAATGCAACAGCCAGTTCTTCTGTAAAACCGCCAACCTTATCAAATGCGCTGCGCTTCATCATCATACAGGCCGCAGTCACCGCACTCATATCCTGTAAAATCGACGCTTTGTGAAGATATCCGGTACGGTCAGCTGGCATGTCCACAAACATGTGGCCTGCAATTCCGCCAATTCCGATCACGCAGCCTGCATGCTGGATGGTATTGTCCGGATAGATCAGTTTCACACCAACAGCGCCAACTTCTTTCCTCTGGCATACGCCCAGCATCTCGCCCATCCAGTCTTCGGTAATGATTGTCACATCATTATTAAGGAAAAGAAGATACTCTCCACGGGCATTTTTCACGCCAAAGTTATTGATAGCAGAATAGTTAAATTCCTTTTTCCAACAGATCAGATGAATTCTGGGATCTGTCGAAATCTTTTTGTAATAGTCAAAGATCTCATCTGTGGTGCTGTTATTTTCCACAATAATAATTTCATAATTATCATATAAGGTATTCTTCTTAATGGATTCCAGACATTTTTCAAGGGTCTCCTTTTCATCCTTATTGGGAATGATAATGGAAACCAGAGGATGTCCCTGCACCGGATATTTCACTCTGTAAAATCCAAGATCCGGTGTATGGCTTACTGTGCCCTTTACCCCTGTTCTTTCAAGGTGGGCCTCGATGGCGCGTTTGCCAGCCTCGAATGCGTACATCTTACTTGCCGGATTGTCTGCCGTGGATGCCTTGTGGGTACGCCAGTGGTACAAAATCTCCGGTACGTGCACCACTTCCCTGGCTTTTTCCACACAGCGGAAAATAAAGTCATAGTCCTGGGCTCCGTCAAACTCTCTGCGAAATCCTCCCACTTCTTCCACCAGCTCACGTCTGGCTACGAAAAAGTGACAGATATAGTTATTGGAACGAAGCAGGTCAATATTGAAATCCGGCTTCAGATGCGGCTGAAAATGCTCATCTAACTCTGCAGTTACTTTATCCTCATCTGTATAGACCACATCTGCATCTTCATGCTGGTTCAATGCGTTTACCACCTCATAAAGGGCATTTGGTGCAAGAAGGTCGTCATGATCCAGAAGACCAACAAATGCGCCCTTAGCCATAGCAAATGCAGCATTGGTATTCTCTGCGATTCCCTTATTCTCTGTCAGCTCCTGCCAGCGGATTCTCTTATCTTTCGTGCTGTATTCTTCCAGCACCTTTCTCATAGACTGATCTTCCGGACTTCCATTGGCAATGCACAGTTCCCAGTTCCCATAGGTCTGCGCTACAAGGGAATCGATCATCTGTCTTAAAAATAATTCCGGGGTACGGTAAGCCGGAACTACCACACTGATAAGAGGTGAATAGGCAAATCTTTTCTTTCTTTGTTTGTCAAGGACCGTCTGGTCTGGCACATAGGCCGCATACCAGGGACC
>JAQXQS010000113.1 GCA_029101305.1 Clostridia bacterium
TACCACCACCAACAACAGCAACTTTCTTGCCGTGTGCGATCGGGGTATCATAATCCTCACGGAATGCTTTCTTAAGGTTGTTACGTGTCAGGTATTCGTTAGCGGAGAATACACCGTTTGCCTGCTCACCCGGGATTCCCATGAACATAGGAAGTCCGGCTCCAGATCCGATAAATACAGCCTCAAAGCCCTCATCCCTAAGAAGCTCATCGATTGTTACAGATTTACCAATGATAACGTTGGTCTCGATCTTAACGCCAAGAGATTTTACGTTCTCAACCTCTGCAGCTACAACTTTATCTTTCGGAAGACGGAACTCCGGAATACCATAAACAAGAACACCGCCTGCTTTGTGAAGAGCCTCAAAAATGGTTACATCATAGCCCATCTTCGCAAGATCTCCGGCACAGGTAAGTCCGGAAGGACCGGAACCGATAACAGCAACCTTGTGTCCGTTCTTCTGTGCTGCCGGAACAGGTTTGATACCGTTCTCTTTCGCCCAGTCAGCAACGAAACGCTCCAGTTTACCGATGGAAACAGCCTCACCTTTCAGGCCACGGATACATTTACCCTCGCACTGTGTCTCCTGAGGACATACACGTCCGCAGACAGCCGGAAGAGCACTGGACTCACCGATGATCTGGTAGGCTTTCTCAAAGTTTCCTTCTTTTACTTCATGGACGAAACCTGGGATATTAATGGAAACCGGGCATCCTTCCATACATTTTGCTTTCTTACAGCCAAGGCAGCGGTTTGCTTCTTCCATTGCCTCTTCTTTATTATAGCCAAGGCAAACCTCTTCAAAGTTTGTAGCACGTACCTTAGGAGCCTGCTCTCTGACTGGTACCTTCTTTAATACATCTGCCATTATTTGTCACCTCCACACTGTCCGCATCCGCCGTGATGGGTATCGCCTTCCTGAAGCTTCAGAAGTGCACGTCCCTCTTCGGTCTTGTACATCTGCTGTCTCTTCATTGCAAGATCGAAATCAACCTTATGTCCATCAAATTCCGGTCCGTCAACGCAGGCAAATTTTACTTCGCCGCCAACCATCAGACGACAGGCACCGCACATACCGGTTCCGTCTACCATGATCGGGTTCATGCTGACTACAGTAGGAATATTCAGTTCTTTTGTTAACAGGCAGACAAATTTCATCATGATCATCGGTCCGATAGCAACACAGAGATCATACTCTTTGCCCTGGTTCTGTACAAGGTCGCGGAGTACGTCTGTACCCATACCTTTACGTACGTAAGAACCATCATCTGTAGTTACATACAGATTACATACTTCTTTCATCTTGTCCTCAAGGATAAGGAGATCCTTTGTCTTGGCACCAACGATAGCATCTGCTGTAATGCCATGCTCATGAAGCCATTTTACCTGAGGATATACAGGAGCTGTTCCAACACCACCTGCTACGAAAACGATTTTTTTCTTCTTAAGTTCTTCAATGTCCTCATGGCAAAGCTCAGATGGCTGTCCAAGTGGTCCAACGAAATCTTCGAAATAATCTCCGGCTTTCAGCTGGGCCATCTTAGTTGTAGATGCGCCTGCTGGCTGGAAAACGATTGTTACAGTACCTTTCTCTGCGTCATAATCACAGATTGTAAGCGGAATTCTCTCTCCGACTTCGTCCATCTTAACGATGACGAACTGACCAGGCAGACAGTGCTTAGCCACGCGAGGAGCTTCCACATCCATAAGAAAAACATTTGCAGAAAGTTTCTCTGCGTTGAGTATCTTATACATAGTTCCCTCCTGAAGTACTATATTTAACTGACACTCCTTGTATCATGTCCGTATCTCGGACACGTGTGTCGGTCATATCCTCTAACACTATAGCACAAAAAAGTGGGTTAGTAAAATAAAATTCTCCTGTTTTTCTTATATTTTTTCCAAAAAATGTATAATTCTTTAATTATTATGCGTTTCACCCTTTTCTTTGGCGATAAGTTCGTATAATTTTCCAAGTGCCTCCTTCATTCCTCCCACTTCATCGATCAGGCCTTCCTTCACCGCCTCCGGGCCTTCCAGCATGGTTCCCACATCCTTTACCAGCTGCGTAGTATCCAGCATCAGCTCCTCCAGCCGCTTCTGGGAAGTGTTGGAATGATTGGAAATAAAAGCGGTAATCCTGTCCTGGATTTTCTCAATGTTGCGGTAAGATTGCGCCACACCGATAAACATTCCATTAGAGCGTACGGGATGGATCACCATGGTAGCACTTGGGACTACAAAGGAATAATCTGCCGATACAGCCATGGGAACACCGATGGAATGGCCGCCTCCCAGCACCAGGGAAACAGTTGGAACGCTTAAAGAAGCGATCATTTCCGCAATGGCAAGCCCTGCTTCCACATCCCCTCCCACTGTGTTTAAAAGAACCAATAAGCCATCTACAGAATCGTCGTCCTCGATCATGGCAAGTTTTGGCAGAACATGCTCATATTTTGTGGTCTTACTGTGGGACGGTGCGGATTCATGGCCTTCCACTTCGCCTATGATCGTCAGGAGCTCTACTTTATATTTATTAGAATTTTCGTTTAGAGTGATCTGTCCCATATCACGGATCTGCTTATTTTGCTGATCTTCGGTTTCCAGTTTTTCTTTCTTCTGTCCTTCCTTTTCCTCCTCTTCTCTTTTCTTTTCCTCAGTCTCTACTTCAAAACTGTCCATCTGTTCATTTTCTTCTGTCGTACTTTTTTCTTCTATACGATTACTTATATCATTTGTTCTTTCTGTCTTTCTGTCAGCTTTTCTATTTTCGTCCCATTTCACGGCTGCATAGTCACTCACCACATTTGTTCTGTTTATTATCTGCATAAAAAAATACCTCCACACGTAATGTATGGAGATATTATCTGCAACTATTGTAAAACTATGTATGAAAAGCTGTCTAAAAAGGCAGCGAAGCCCTCTTCAAACAAGCTCTGGCATCAGGAGATTATTCGTCCCAGTTATGCCATACGTCTGTTACATCGTCATCATCATCCAGAAGATCAAGGATTCTCTGGATATCTTTAAGTGCTTTCTCATCAGTAAGCTCAACAGTTGTCTGTGGAATCATAGCAACCTGTGCCTCAAGAAGTGGAACACCAGCTGCCTCAAGAGCCTCACGTACTGCACTGAAATCATCCGGAGCTGTGAGAACCTCATAGCTGTCCTCTTCCTCATTGAAGTCCTCAGCACCAGCATCAAGAGCTGTCATCATAAGCTCATCAGCGTCCATCTCACACTCTTCTTTATCGATGATGATCTGGCCTTTCTGATCAAACATGTAGGATACGCAGCCCTGGGTACCAATGCTTCCGTTACCTTTTGTAAATGCATTTCTTACGTTGCTGGCTGTACGGTTTTTATTGTCTGTCAGAGTCTCAACGATAATGGCAACACCATTCGG
>JAQXQS010000114.1 GCA_029101305.1 Clostridia bacterium
TAAGCATTGATCTTATCCTGCTCCATTCCCTTTGCCCAGAAACGCTCACGGCAGCGTCTTACATACCAGTTACTCATCTCGTCTACAAAGCCCTGAAGTGCTCTTGCAGTCTCCGGGATCTTGTAGTCGTTCAGGTCTTCGTCAACAGTCTTTACAAGTGTGTTCAGCTTGGAAAGAAGCCATTTATCCATAACCGGAAGCTTGTCATAGTCAAGTGTATATTTAGTAGCGTCAAAGCCATCAATATTTGCATAAAGTACAAAGAATGCATAGGTATTCCACAGAGTACCCATGAATTTACGCTGACCTTCCTGTACAGCTTTGCCATGGAAACGGTTCGGCAGCCATGGTGCACTGTTGATATAGAAGTACCAGCGGATCGCATCAGCACCGTAAGTCTGAAGTGCTTCAAACGGATCAACCGCATTTCCTTTGGACTTACTCATCTTCTGGCCATTCTCATCCTGTACGTGTCCAAGAACGATAACGTTCTTATATGGAGCCTGGTTAAACAGAAGGGTAGACTCAGCAAGAAGGGAGTAGAACCATCCTCTTGTCTGGTCAACAGCCTCGGAAATAAAGTTTGCAGGGAACTGCTGTTTGAACAGCTCCTGATTTTCAAATGGATAGTGGTGCTGTGCAAATGGCATTGCTCCGGAGTCAAACCAGCAGTCAATAACCTCTGGTACACGGTGCATAGTGCCGCCGCACTTCGGGCATTTCATGGTAAGCTCATCAATGTATGGACGATGAAGCTCTACCGTCTTGGCACGCTCGTCACCTGTTTTCTCATAGAGATCCTGACGGCTTCCAACAGATTCCATATGACCGCAGCTGCACTCCCAGATATTCAGTGGAGTTCCCCAGTAACGATTACGGCTGATACCCCAGTCCTGAACATTCTCAAGCCAGTCTCCGAAACGGCCTTTACCAATGCTCTCCGGAATCCAGTTAATAGTATTGTTGTTGCGGATCAGGTCATCCTTAACAGCTGTCATCTTGATGAACCAGGATTCTCTTGCATAGTAGATCAGTGGTGTATCACAACGCCAGCAGTGAGGATAGTCATGCTCGAATTTCGGAGCGTCGAACAACTTGCCCTCTTTGTCAAGGTCAGTCAGTACCATCGGATCTGCTTTCTTGACAAATACACCAGCATATGGTGTCTCAGCTGTCAGATTACCTTTTCCATCTACAAACTGTACGAATGGAAGATCATACTCACGGCCAACACGGCTGTCGTCCTCACCAAATGCAGGAGCGATATGAACGATACCGGTACCATCACTCATGGTAACGTAGTTATCACATACTACATAGTGTGCTTTTTTGCCTTTTGTTGCTACGTAGTCGCCTGTACATTTGAAAAGCGGCTCGTATTCTTTGTATTCCAGATCTTTACCTTTATAAGTCTCAAGAACTTCATAAGCAGGCTCCTCATCCTTTGCAAGCTTGCCAAGGACTTTGTCCAGAAGGGCTTCTGCCATATAATAGGTATATCCGTCTGCTGCTTTTACTTTGCAGTAGGTCTCATCCGGATTTACGCAAAGTGCAACGTTAGATGGCAATGTCCACGGAGTAGTGGTCCATGCCAGGAAATATGCGTCCTCGCCTATAACTTTGAAACGTGCGATCGCAGAACGCTCTTTTACTAATTTATAGCCCTGGGAAACCTCCTGGGAAGAAAGCGGGGTTCCGCAGCGTGGGCAATAAGGAACGATCTTGAAACCTTTATATAAGAGGCCTTTGTTCCAGATTTCTTTCAGCGCCCACCATTCGGACTCAATGTAATTATCCTCATAAGTTACATATGGATGCTCCATATCTGCCCAGAAACCAACTGTTGAGGAGAAATCCTCCCACATTCCTTTGTATTTCCAGACGCTTTCCTTACACTGCTGGATAAATGGCTCCATACCATATTCCTCGATCTGCTCTTTTCCATCCAGACCAAGCTTCTTCTCTACCTCAAGCTCTACCGGAAGACCATGGGTATCCCATCCAGCTTTACGAGGTACCATGTAGCCCTTCATTGCGCGGTATCTCGGGATCATATCCTTGATAACACGGGTGAGCACATGACCGATATGTGGCTTGCCATTTGCAGTTGGCGGTCCGTCATAGAATGTGTAAGTCGGGCCTTCTTTACGGTTTTCCATACTTTTCTCGAAAATATGGTTTTCTTTCCAGAATTCTTCTACTTTTTTCTCGCGATCTACGAAATTCAGATTCGTGTCTACTTTCTGGTACAAAGTTTTTTCCTCCTTGTCTTTTTTAGATGAAGTCGATTGCTGTCAGGACTTCCAGAGCACGTGCGAAACGCCAGAGGAGTTTCCTCTATCTATATAAGAAAAGCCTCCATCCTGCAAAAGGACGAAGGCTGTCAGCACTCGTTATACCACCTGTTACATTGTACGGGCTCGCATCCGCGACCGATACATGCTCCTTATAACGGGGGAATACCGTTATCTCTTACTACTTGAAAATGCCGAACATAATCTGCATTTATTTCTGTGTCTGTATAATTAACACAGCTAAATTCAGAGATAAAACTCCGGAGTGATCTTCGGCTGACTCTACTTGCGGCGGGCTTGCACCATCCCCGTCTCGCTGAAAAGATCGCAGGCCATTTCCCCCAGTGATCTTAGACGTTCAAAACCAGCTTACTGTCTCCATCGCAGTCTTTGCCTATCATGTTTTCCTGTCTATTATAAGGGGGAGAATTTCTATATGTCAAGTGTTTTTCCGCTGAAAAAGCTGCTCGAATAGTGGAAAATACTGCTGAATTTGTCTATTTTCAGAAGACCAGGGAACAATTCACACTCTTTTAATAGTTTTACATAAGGAAAAGTGGTATAATAAAACGATAGTTTAGAAATCAATATTACCATATAACTTTGCGCAGGGTACCTCGAGCAGGGCATGCGAATAATTTTTCAAGCATTCTGAGCTTGTTTCTAAACAGTTACAAGCATTTATAAGAAAGGATTTTATATGAACAGAAAAAAACTTCATATGAAAATAAAGCGGATTTTTTGCGGAGTTCTGGCAACTGGTATGCTTCTTACCCAGACAAGCGCCATATGGGCAGAATCGACAGACACTGCCGTTTCTGACAATGCAGCCACTTCTGTCACACCCACTCCGGATCCGCACACCCAGTACTATTCCCAGGCGGCTGACACCGATTCTATTGAGGGCTGGCCTGAGGGACCAAAGATCGAAGCACAGGCGGCAGTTCTTATGGATCTGAATACAGAGGCGGTTCTTTATTCCAAGAATGCCAACACCCAGCTTTATCCTGCCAGTATTACCAAGCTTCTCACCTGCCTTCTTGGCTGTGAGAACCTGGATGTGAATGCCCAGATTACCCTGTCGCAGCAGGCGGCTTACGGTATTGAAGCAGGAAGCTCCACCATCTACGGTGATGCAGGAGAAGTTTTTACAGTTGAGCAATGTCTCATGGCTCTTATGCTGGAATCGGCCAACGAAATGGCCCTTGCCATTGGCGAAGAGGTCTCCGGATCCGTGAAGAAGTTCGTTGAACTAATGAATACAAGGGCTACACAGCTTGGCTGCACCAACTCCCATTTTAATAACCCGAACGGACTCCCGGATGAAACCCATGTCACAACAGCAAACGACATGACGAAAATAGCCAAGGCAGCGTGGCAGAATCCCCTTTGCAGGAAATTTTTTACCACAGACCTGTATAACATTCCGCCGACGAATATTTTCACAGAAACCCGTTATCTTCTGAATCATCACAAGATGATGGCAGGCAGGGATTACGCTTATGATGGCGTTCTCGGTGGAAAAACCGGCTACACAGATGCGGCAGGTGCCACTCTTATCACTTATGCGAAACGTGGTGATATGACTCTGGTAGCAGTTGTCCTGAACTCCGTGAACGGTGCATGGAGTGACACGAAAAGCCTTTTAGATTATGGATTTGATAATTTCGAAGTCCAGAAAGTTAAGCTGAGCAAAAATCCTGTTCCGAAGAAGAATCTTCCCAGTGAACAGTATCTGCTGAATAACTGTGGAAACACGTATCCATTCTACTATACTAAAAATGTCTACGTGACCGTTCCCACCGGGACCGAACTGGGCACTCTTAGTAAGAAACAGGCGATTCTTTCCAATGCTGTAGGACCTCTGCGATTAAAGAGTAAGTATTACTTTAATGGACAAATGGTGGGATGGGGAATGCAGTATGAACGGTCAGTTATGAAAGATTTGCTGACGATTCCCACTTTGTAATCCTGGCGTTTAAGCACCCATTCAAAAAGACGGAGCATATGGTAAAGTCTCAAATGTTAGATTTCTTCTAACCTTTAGACTCTTCCATATGTTCCGTCTTTTATTAATACTTCTCTTCTACTGGTTTGATCGCTCTTTTCGCATTTACAACGCTATTCCTGTTCCTTCTTTAGCTTCCTCTTTGCCCTGTGGGCGTCCCTCTTCTGCCGGATCTCATCCGCCTCTTCACTTGTAATATTCGCCAGTTTTTTTATTACATAATACATATTTTCCTCAGTCCGGCGGATTCTGATCTTGCCTAATACGAAGCCATGCTCCTGGCAGACAGAAACACTGTAATATACCTTGGAATTATTCATAAACCAGCGGATCTTACGCTTGGCAGGATTGCGGCACAACGGACATTTCGTGCTGGTCACTTCCCGGTCCTTCATGGCCCGCTCCCTTGAATAAAATTCTCTGGATACATACTTATCATAGCCAGGATAAGAGATATGGATTTCTTCTTTCTTGCTTTTTGGGTTCTGATATACATCCAGAGATGAATTTGGAAAAATGTACTCATCTTCTATTTTCTGCAAAATACATGCTGTATAATAAGCATCCCCAAGTGCCCGGTGAAAATCCATTTTCTTCTCCACACCCATTTGGTCAGCGGCAAATTCCAGAGCACGGCGTTCGTCATTTTCTTTATAGCGGATGGCAAATAGTTTCTGCACATCATAGTAAGTTACCGGTCCCGGTAGTAATGGCAGCTTACCATAATATTTCATATTGCGCTGCAATTCCATTACATCCTGGTTTCCCCAGGTAAAAAAAATATAGTCTTCTCCACACCACTCCAGAAATTCTGTAACAGCCTGTGGGAAAAGTGTCCCATTCTGCAGATCTTTATAATTCATGTGAATGACTTCATGAATGCTGTCATGAATCCAATTGTACACCTGGGGCTTGATCAGGCACTGAAAGCTGTCCACGATTTCTTTCTTTTCATTCAGTTTTACGGCGCCGATTTCTATGATTTCAAAAGGCAGACGGCTGTTAGACCACCTTTTTCCTCCTGGGCTCTGGTTCCACTCCAGGTCAAATACAATGTAATTCATGGGTAAATCCCTTCTTCTGGAAAATCACGTAATAAGTCCAGACAAGTATAACAGACAAGGGAATTGATGTAAAGATGTGAAAAAAGGGGATAGACAGATTAAAAAAGCCTGCCGGCGGGTAACCGGCAGGTAAATGAGGGGGGGTATGAAACAAAATCTATGTAAATTTTAAGAAATAAGCAATACCAAATCTATATGAAAAGAAGCTGTCCTCAAGCATCTCGTGATTGCCCTATAAATGTTATTCGTACTGCAATCACATCAGTTCTTTACGCCGGCCGCCGCTTCTGGTTCACGGACAACGCACTTAATTTATTTCGTCTATGTCACTCAGATAATCTTCAAGTCATTCTTGCAAGATCAGCCTTCAATGGAAATGAATTTCTTCTCTTCCGGCACTTTCTTCTTCGCTTCCTTCGGGAAGGTGACGGTCAAAACACCATTGTCGTATTTCGCATGGATGTCTTCATGCTCCAGATCCTTGCCTACATAAAAGCTTCTGGAACACTGTCCGGTGTAACGGTCTCTGTGGATAAACTTGCCATTATTATCCTTCTCATCTTTATTCTCGGTTCTGGACGCCTGAATATTCAGGTAACCATCCTTCAGCTGAATCTTCACATCCTCTTTATGAAAGCCTGGCAGATCTATGCTCAGTTCATAATTGCCATCTACATCCTTAATATCTGTCTTCATCAATTCAGCAGTTCTGTAATCTCTGCGATTCTCTCTTTCTACCGGCATTCTCATCCAATCATCAAATAAATCTTCTCCAAAAATACTAGGCATTAACATAACTCATTCCTCCTTATATTGTGAACACTTATGTGTTTTATTAACATTTTCACTGGAACTGGAAGCTTTCTTTTTCTCTCTTCCTTTGTTCTGTATGTAATATAACACGCATTGTTAGCACTGTCAAGAGGTGAGTGCTATTTTTTTGTGAAGAATTTGTGATTTAAAATTACAGCTTCTATTTCTCTTGACAAGCAAAAAAGATGTGGTATCATCTAATTAATTTTAGTTGATACTACATCTTTTTTTTTGCAAGGAGGTTATCATGGACAGTACCAAAAGACAAATAACGAAAATCGCCCGTGAGATCAGCAAATTTACAGTGCGGACCATGCGGGCTGATGGAATCGGCTCTGGTGAATTTGATGTGATCCATGCCATTCGCAAAAATCCCGGCATCACCCAGGCCGGAGTCTGCAAGATCACAGGGCTGGACAAAGGTGCTGTTGCCCGTCAGACAGCTAATCTGGAAGCCAAAGGATATCTGGAACGAAGAGACAATCCCGACGATGGTCGAAGCCGCCTGCTATATGCCACAGCTCAGGCTGAAAATCTGAAAAACTCCAAGGCGCAGATCGAGTCTCTTTACTATGAATGGCTTCTGGCAGAATTACCGGAGGAAGAAAAAGCTGCCTTTTGTAAAACACTGGATAAATTATACCAGCGTTCAAAGAAAGAAAGTAAAGCGGATTTCATTCACATGACAGAGGTGATTGCCAGACATACAGGCACCTCTTCCTTATCGCCCTCAGAAAGCGTGACTGCCCATGGAAAGTAAAGAAAAAAGTCAGAAGAATTTTCAGCCAGACCGTATCCTGTCTTATTTTCAGGAAGAATGGCGCATACTGGCCGCTGTTACCATCTCCGGACTCATCTATAATATTGGACTTCTGGCAGGACCGTGGTTCGAGGGAAAAATGGCAGGCTGCCTGGCAGATATCCTGGGGGATAAAGCAGAATTCCGCGATATGCTCACACTGGCCGTTTCCTATGCCCTGGTAATCGCAATCGTGCAGATTGCCCGATACCTGAAGCGGCTCTATGTCAGACGCTTCGCCAATAATGTAAACCGCCAGATGAAACAGATCCTGTATGGCACACTTGTCCACAAAAGCAGACAGGAATTGAACCAGGAAGCTACCGGCAGCGTAATGACAAAGGCCATTCTGGATGTAGACGACTGTGTTGAAGGTATGCGGAAATTCACAACAGAATTTTTCGATACCGGCGTAGCACTGGCAGCTTACGCCGGAATGCTCCTATACTATGACTGGCGCCTGGCACTTCTTGGAATGCTTTTTACCCCGTTTTCCTATCTGCTGGCAGAGAAAATGAAAACCATCGTACAGCGCACAAGTGCAGAATATAAGGTTCAGGCAGGAGCTTTAAGCACAGCAACGCTGGACCGGGCTTCCAATGCTGTGACATACCGGGTGTATGGCTGCGAACAGGAACGGCAAAAAGCCTATGAACAGCATCTGACACAGTACGAACGGGCTGCAGTGAAAGCAAATATCTGGAGTTCCGCCATGCAGCCGTTGTACCGGACAATTTCCCTGACTGGCGTACTGTTTATCCTGTATTTCGGAGGCCGGAACGTACTTGGGACTGGCTGGACAGCGTGGGATATTGCAGCATTCACCACATTTTTATCCTGTTTCACCAAGCTGGCGGTAAAATCCTCCAGCGCGGCAAAGCTGTTCAATGCGGTTCATAAGGCCCAGGTATCATGGAAACGTATCAAGCCACTGATGCAGCAGGAAAAAGCCAGCCACAAAATCAGTATTCAGAAACCTTCCCTTCTGGAGGTTTCAGACTTGGCTTTTACCTCTCCAGATGGCACACGCATTTATGAAAACATTGAATTTTCGGCAAAACCAGGACAGATCATTGGCGTCACAGGAGCTGTGGCCTGCGGAAAATCCACTCTGGGCAAAACTTTTCTTTGTGAGTCACCCTACGAAGGCAGTATCCGCTTCGGAGGCAAAGAGCTTCAGCAGATGACACCAGAACAGCGCACAGGCATTGTGGGATATCTTGGTCATGATCCGGAACTTTTTGACGACACTGTAAAAAACAATATTCTGCTTGGAGAGCAAAACACTGATGTAAAACAGTATCTGAAAGCAGTATGTCTGGATCTGGAAGTTTCCTCGATGAAACAGGGAGCAGACACCGTTGTCGGAAACGGCGGCGTACGGCTGTCTGGCGGTCAGGCACAAAGGCTTGCACTTGCAAGAACCTTATGCCACGCAAAACCGCTCCTGATCCTGGATGACCCCTTTTCAGCTCTGGACCGGGCTACAGAACGCCAGGTATTTGATCACCTGAAGGAGCTGGCCGCAGACAGTATTGTAATTTTACTGTCACACAGGCTATATCTTTTTCCAGAGCTGGATCAGATCGTATGGATGGAAAATGGTCATGGGCGAACCGGCACACATAAAGAGTTAATGCAGTCACAACCAGAATATGCGAAGCTGTATCTGGAACAGGAAGGAGGTGCAAAAGCATGAAACATGAAGAACGGGTAAGCAAAGTAATCCTGAGAACCATACGGCTGCATCTTTTACTTTCACTTGGTATCCTGTTCGCAGTAATTGGCGCCATTGTAATGGCTCTGCTGCCCCCTATGATTCTCGGAATCGTGATCGATACGCTGACTACCGGACAGGCTTTGCCAGTTTTTCTGGTGATACTTTATTATATTTTTCTGGCACTGACCGGCATAACTGAAAGCGCACGTGAAAGCCTGCTGACCGTATTCGGACAAAAGATCACCCACGCCCTCCGCAGCAGCCTGATGGACAAATACACACGGCTTACAACGGATGAGCTGACTGCGCAGGAGCCAGGAACCATCGTATCCCGCTTCGTAGGGGATGTAGATACTGTAGAAAATCTTTTCACCTCAGGCATTGTCAGTATGTTCGCAGATGCCTGTAAGATCATCAGTATCCTGAGTGTAATCTGGTTTCGTAACCGTGGACTGACACTGGTGCTGCTGGTTCTGTTACCATTTCTTTTCTGGTTTACGCGTACGGTGCAGAAGCGTATGCTGGCAGCCCAGATTGAGAACCGGCAGGCAGTTGGCCGTGCCTCTGGTTACGTGCCGGAAACAGTCCATAATATCCGGACGATTCATTGTCTTGCCAAAGAAGATTATATGGAAGAACGATATGACAACGCTATTGTGGACAGTTTCCGGGCTGTGGAAAAGACAAACTTCTATGATGCCATTTATTCACCTGTTATTTTAATCCTCAATGCAGTGGTCGTCGCTGTGGTCATGCTCTTTTCCGCATCTGGGAATCCAGCCGTACTCACACTGTTTGGAATGTCAGCTGGTACCGCAGTTTCCGTAATCAATTATATTTCCCAGATTTTCACTCCTGTAGAAAGTCTTGGCATGGAGATTCAGACGATCCAGTCTGCTATTGCAGGCGTACACCGGATCAACGAGTTCTTCCAGCTGGATGAGTGCTCTTGGGAAAAAACACAGATTAACACATCACACACGCCAGAAAACGCATCTCCCTGTGTAGTATTTAAAGATGTAACCTTTTCCTATGGCCATGAAACTGATCGGGAAGTGTTAAAAAATCTAAGCTTTTCTGTCCAGGAAGGTGAGCAGGTCACTTTATCCGGCAGAACCGGGGCTGGAAAAAGTACCATTTTCAAGTTGCTGTTAGGCCTGTATGAGCCGCAACAGGGTCAGGTATTAATAGAAGGAATGCCTGCTGCCCATATCCCCGATACAGACAAACGCCGTATTTTCGGTTATGTAGAGCAATCCTTTCATATGGTTCCGGGGACAATCAAAAACCAGATCACTTTATATGACTCCTCCATTAGTATGGAAGCAGTCCGTAAAACTGCCCAGATGGTGGGACTGGATACGGTGATCGAACAGTTAGAGCTTGGCTATGATACACCTTGTACACAGGAACTGTTTTCCCAGGGACAATGGCAGCTTCTTTCCATTGCCCGCGCAACTGTTGCAGATCCAAGACTCCTTCTTCTGGACGAAATCACCGCCAGCCTGGATGTCCAGACAGAAAAAGAAGTACTTCAGGCATTGCAGCGGTCAGCTGCAAACAGAACAATTATTTCAATTTCCCACCGTGTGAATGCAAAAATGGGGCGGGTAATTGCTATTTCATAATTTTGTCTGCAATCCACCTGGGCGAATGATCGCCCAATATCTAAAAAATAAAAGAACTCCTTTTGGGTAAGAATTGTCACCACTGACGTTCTTACTCCAAAGGAGTTTTTGTTTTATTTGTGTCTGTCTATAACTCTCTCCATTATTTCATGCTCTTTTTAGCGTCTTTCTTGTTCTTTACAAAGTCTTCTCCGTGCCTCTTCGGCAGACTCCCCATCATATGCCAGATATCTGTCTATGAATGCTGTTTCTATTTTCCTGTATCCATCTACAACCGTGTTTTCTATTTTTTTGTATCCACCTACGGCACCGTTTTCTATTTTCTTGTATCCGTCTACAACACCGGTCTCTATTTTTTTATATCCACCTACAACCTTATCAGCGATTTTTTTATTTGCTGCTACTAATTTAGATTTTGCCATTTCAAATACTACCTTTCTTATTTCAGTCCTTTTGTCATCGGAATCAACATTAATAATGCTACAATCCCAACAAGTCCAACAACAACGCCCAGCACCATTTTTCCAAATACCATGCAAAGGCTCATTCCAACACCCAGAATCAATGCTCCGAAAACTGCCAGGATAACAGTGCCGACTGTCTTACCACTTAATTTAATCGGAGCCTTGCCTTCCATTTTTCTCCACACAATTAATGTGAGCAAAAGAACTACCAATCCAATGACGCCAGATACGATTCCCTGGCGGAACATTCCCCATTCTTCGATCAGTGCCATGCACATACCAAGTGCAAAAAATACCATTCCGATAGTGCCAAGTATTAATGCTGTGAAATTGCTTTTTTTCATCTTGTTTTACCTCGTTTCTTTCCTTTTTGTATTATGGGTATAGGATACCTGTGTAATTTTTAAGAACTGTTTGAGTTTTGTTTCGATAATATTAATCTTCCTTTTTCAGAATAAAAGAGGAAAAAAACTGGCTTCTGAAAATTTTCCAAAAGCCAGTTCTGTATATCCAATATCTTCTAATAATAGATTACCACATTCAGCGCCTCGTCCACCTTCGCTGCCTTTTCAATCGCTTCTGGCAGTTTCTCCCATGGATATTCATCTGTGATAATACTCTCTATGTTCCATTTTCCACTTTTCATAATTGCAAGAACATCTTTCACATCCTCCGGGTTATATCCGCCGGAACCGATAAGTGCGTGCTGTCCGTATGTCATTGCAAGCACATTGATCGGACGAAGCCCTGCTTTTACTGCTACTACAACCATGCGGGAATCCACTTTTCCCATACTCTGGTATGCCTCAATAATGCCATCTGCACCTGCAGCATCAATATAAATATCTACATCACAAGTTTCTCCCAGTGCAGACATTGCTGTGCCAAATATTTCCACCGCTTTTTCCTGCAGGTTCTCTTTTCCATTATTGCAAATTTCAAATCCAAGCTCTTTCGCTTTTTCCAGGCGGAAGTCAGAGTGATCACAGATCATTACTTTACTGCATCCGAAATATTTCAGTGCGATTGCTGCCGCAATACCAATTGTTCCAGTGCCGAATACAATTGCCTTTTCCCCTTTTTGTGGAAAAGACCGTCTGGCCGCTCTGCATCCGACTGTAAATGGCTCGATCAGGCTTGCTGTCTTTGATGAAATTTCATCTGGTACTGCATACACGCCTTTTCCCAGTTCTGCATTGGGAATCAGCACATATTCAGAGAATCCACCTGTAGTTCCCGCTCTTTTGGGATCTCCCTTCGCAAGTCTTGGATATGGATACACTCTGTCTCCCACTTTGATATTTTTCACATTTTTTCCAACCTGCACAACCTCTGATACCATTTCATGCCCGAATTCACTACCAATGGTAATCCTATGCCCGGTATTTGGGCCATGCTCATAAACTGCCACATCTGTCCCGCAGATGCTTGCATAGATGTTTTTCACTACAATATCGTAGTCGCCAGCTACCGGCGTTTCAATTTCTGTCATAACAATGTTTTTTTGTCCGTTATATAATGCTGCTCTCATATTCCTGTTCTCCTATAGCAAATTTTTATGACAAAGATCTTTTAGACCTAAAAAGCTTTTCTACAAAATGTGCATTACAATTTGTTTGAAATTTTGTCTGGATAAGTTCTTCGTAACAGTCGCATAGACCAGATTCAGGCGAAATACAGTAGAACGTGCAACTTGCAAAAGTGATTTTGTGGGCACGTTCTGGTATCATAATAAAGAATGTCCCTTTTCGCAGATTTCATATATCTCATCGTATTTTTCTTCGATATATGGGGTTACTTTCCTGGCCTTGTCCTCTTTTACTTTTTTGTAAGCAAAATATGGCAAAATCCATCCCGCAAATCCGGGAATTGCTAAAATAATGCACAGCCAGATAATCGGCGGCGTTGCTGTTACAGCAAACACGGAGCCTGCCATAAATGCAGTCCCAAGGATACCTATTGTGAGGGCTATGATCAGCGCCTTCGTTGTCTTTGAATTTTCCAGTGAAAAAATATCTTCCATATCCGCTTCAAAATGACGCTGCAGGCGGGTAAGCTCCACCTTGTTTACAATTTTTCGGTTGCGTTTCAGTTTCAGGCTTATCTTCTCCCCATTTTCCTTAGGTGGAAAATTCTCGTCCTGCTGCCAGCCGAAATTCTCGTAACAATCCAGGTAAAAAGAAGCCAGTTCTTTCTTCACGTTCAGGTCTTTGTATTCGTAAGCGATAAACATTGTCTGTTCTTTCTTATTCTTCTCTTCCACTTTTACCACCTCATTTATGTTTTATTCTCGATTATGTTCTATTCTCGTTTTTGCTCTGTTTTCTCTTCTTTTTTCAACATCACAGTAAATACAGAACCTTTTTCCGGAATACTCTCCACCGTAATAGACGCATCTGACAATTCAAGAATTCTTTTTACCAGTGCAAGACCCAGCCCATTTCCAGAAGACGAATGGCTTTCATCTCCCTGATAAAACTTGTCGAAAATGTGGCGAATCACTTCCTTGCTCATTCCGTATCCTGTATCTGCAACAGAAATCCTCACATACTCTTCATCACTGATCTCAGAAAGTGTGATTGTCCCACCTTCCTGGTTATATTTGATTGCATTGGACAACAGATTATTCCAGACCAGTTCCATCAGCCCTGGATCCGCTGATACGAATGCTCGGTCTTCCATTTCCACATTAAATTCCAGATTTTTCTTTTCCCAGCTATCTTCAAACTGCACTGCACATTCGCAAAGCTGCGCACATACATCATAAACCTCTACTTCCGGTGTGATCGTCTGCTTTTCCAGCTTGTTCAGCTTCAGCATATTCTGGACCAGACTTGACATTCTTTTGCTGGAATCTACTATATTATCCACGCATTCCCTCTGCTCGCTGGCAAGAGACTGCCGCTGCAGAATCTGGGCATTGCTGTATATCACAGAAAGCGGCGTTTTAAACTCATGGGAAACATTGGAAAAGAAATCTGTTTTCAGAGTTTCGGTGCTTCCCAGTTCTTCCACCATTTTGTTAAAATCCTGTACCAGCACATCCAGGCAGTCTGCCTTGTCTTTCGTATGCCACGGTCGCAGATAGACGGAAAAATCCCCTTCTGCCACTTTTCTGGCTGCATCCGATAATTTTTCCAGTGGGTCTGTATATTTCTTCTTGGTCTGCCAGCCTGTAAAGAAAGTAAAGGCGACGGAACCAAGAAACCAGAATCCGAATACACTTATGAGTGCAGTCTTGGAAATCTCTGTATAATTAATGTAGTTTCCTATGATTTTCATTTGTATGGTTGTGATCACTGCGAAAAATACAAGAGAGATTATAAAAATGGAAACTGGAAATATCTCTTTTTTAATCCGCTGGTCTCTTTGTTTCTCTTTCTCCATAGAGACCGTATCCTCTGTTGTCTGTCCGTTTACTTTATTTTTTACCCTCACAGCAGCACCGCCTTATATCCAAGGCCTCTTACGGTCTTGATCTCAAATCCGTCACAGGCAGAAAATTTATCCCGGATCTTGGTAATGTAGACATCCACGGCCCGAAGGCTTGTATCTGTATCCAGTCCCCAGAATTCATCCATCAGCTGTGCCCTGGTAAAAGTTTTCTTCGAATATGACAAAAGTTTGTAGAGAATATTAAA
Organism: Clostridia bacterium; assembly: GCA_029101305.1. Classification (GTDB taxonomy): domain Bacteria; phylum Bacillota; class Clostridia; order Lachnospirales; family Lachnospiraceae; genus Blautia_A. Next base: position 14,432 of record JAQXQS010000114.1, read on the forward strand.
CTCTCTCGTCGCAACCGGAATTTCTTCTCCGTCAATCTCTGCTGTCATGGCGTCGGCATCAAGCACCAGATTTCCTATTGTAAGCTTCCGCTCCATCTCAATATTGGCCCGGCGGAGCAGCGCCCGTACCCGCATCTCAAGTTCTGCCAGTTCGATGGGTTTGACCATGTAATCATCAATTCCCAGCTGGAACCCCTTCTGCTTGGAGGGCAGGTCATCCTTCGCTGATACAAATAAAATCGGAATATGTTTGTTTACTTCCCTCACCCTTTTTGCAAATTCGAAGCCATCCATTTCCGGCATCATAATATCGGAAATGATCAGGCTGTATAGGCTGTTATACATTTCTTCAAATGTATCCCCTGCGTTTAATACGCCTTTTGCCGCAAAGCCGCAATCATTCAGCCACTTACATATGGTTTTATTTAGTTTCTCGTCATCATCTACGACTAATATATGTACCATGTCGGTTCCTCCGTGTGAATTCTTTGTATTTACTTTTCTTTACAGATACAGGTCACTCTGGCCGCTTGTCCTTATAATACCAGATGCTGGTGTGGAAATACAGGCTCTAATCCGCAGTACTGTTTCTAAGCAAACTGTTCGCGCGAACAATCATAAATACTGCCATCCCAAGCACAATAAGGCTTACGCCAATTCCAGTGAGTGAGGTCATAACCAACCTGAAGCTCTCCGAATTCTCGCCACCGAACTGGGCAAGCATGGCCGTCTCCAGGGAAAAAATAGAAACAAGTGCTGTTGACATATTTATAACTTTTGCTGCAGATAATACTGGGCTTCCGTATTTCCTGTATTTCACAAGATTTATCACAGCCGTAACAACGGAATAAAACGCATACATTGCCATCACATATACAAGATAGCCTGGATAAGAGAAACCGGCGTTCTTTTTCACAGCAAGTATTGTAATTCCAGCAAGCGCAACATTTATCAGGAAAAGCAGGCATCCACACATACGGTATCGTCGCAGTTCATCCTTTATATCAGAATCCTGTTTTCTGAATCGTATATAGTGTATCAACAAAAAACGCATACTAGCCAGTGCCAGATAATAAACGCCCAGCGATATAAACCAAGCAGACCGATAATAAATTCCCATTGATGTTTTGAAAATAACATATACCACATTGATGCAAAAGCCCATGTATAATCCTATTTCTGTCCGAAATGTATTTTCATGGATAAGCTTGTCCACTATTGTAATTGAACAAAGCCTCTTTATGAACGACTGCTCCGTGAACCCATTCCTTATGAAGCTCACAATCTTGAAAATACCCGTCACACTAATGACAAATGCATATGCAGACAGCAAATACGCTATATATTCAAGTACTGGAGATTTTATCCGTCCTGCCAGCACTACGATTACAAATGCGAATGACGGAATCGCTATGACAAGCGTTGGTACTGGTGGCAGAAAAAATAATTTTTTCGTAATTTTGAGTATTTTTTCTTTCATAAATTAAAAACTCCAAAAAAATCCTATACTACACATTTCCTGTATAGCATAGGATTTTAATGTTTGGGTTTTATTGAAGTTTTGTTTCAGAATTGTTAATGCCACAAATTGACTTCTGCGTTCTGCATTCAGGCACTACCTACACGTTTTCCCAGTGTATAGTAACCATGCTTTGATGTATCCATAGGTTATGGAAAGTACGTTATCTGTTGGCACCATTGGAGCTTCCATCTTCGCAGCCAGATTGACTACTTTAAAAGGGTGTTTCACTGATCTGGCTCCCGCAGTCCGGCTTTCTTTACTTTGCAAATAATTCTCAAAATGCCGCTTCCCAATGTTCGATTAAATTCATCCACGAGAGGCTATTAACTGCTCAATCTCTTCCGAACTGGGCATCACACGAAGTGCACCCTTGCGCGTTGTAATAATTGATGCAGCTGCATTTGCATATGTCAGCATTTCATATAGATTCTCTTCTTTAAGCTGCATCAATCCATACTCGCATATATAATGAAGAACGCACCCACAGAACGTATCCCCTGCACCGGTTGTCTCAATTGTGTTCGCCTGAATAAAAGGCTTTACTTCTACAATCTGATCTTTATAATATGCCCGGCTTCCTTCTTTTCCCATGGAAACCAGAATTAACGGAATATTATATTTTTCTCTGATCCGGCCAACACCATCCGTATAGTCGTTCTCACCTGTCAGCCACTGGATTTCGTTGTCAGATATTTTCAGGATATCGCACTGCCCCAGTCCATATAGAACCTGTTTTCTGGCATCTTCCATAGATTCCCAAAGCGGCTCACGGATATTGGGATCAAAAGAAATAACCGCACCTGCTTCTTTGGCAATTTTAATTGCTTTCCTGGTTGCAGCACGTACTCCCGGGTGTGTCATGGACAAAGTTCCAAAATGGAATACTTTTGCCTCTCGAATCATCTCCTCCGGTAGCTCTTCTTCCGACAGCATCATATCGGCTCCCGGACTACGATAAAATGAAAAGTCTCTGTCACCATCTGGATATGTATGAACCATTGCCAATGTGGTATGCACTTTATCGTCTTTTAGAAGTCCAGTCACATCAATACCGACTTCCGTAATCGCATCCTCCAGCTGTTTTCCAAAAAAGTCGTTTCCTACTTTCCCAATAAAACCCGTTTTATGACCTAAACGGGATAACATTGCAAGCACATTGCAGGGTGCGCCTCCTGGATTTGCCTCAAATAATGGATTTCCCTGTCTGCTGACACCATTCTCCGTAAAATCGATCAGTAATTCACCCAATGCTACTACATCCATGCTGTTTTCTCCTACAATACAATGTCGTACTTTTCTACATCAATCGCAACTGCTTTATCACTGAAAAAACGTATGCCATCTGCTTCAAGAGGTGTACCAATGGCAGTTGTTGCCGCCTGCTGTCCATCATTGATAAATAACTCTATAGACTGGCGATCCAATACAAAGCGAAGCTTCAATGGTCTTTTGGTATCTTTTATTTTTAGCCTACGCACACATACGATATCTTTTGTCACACCACAATAAGTCCTGTCAATTTCCAATATTTCACTTGCTTTATAATATGTATAGCTTGTCTCATATTCATCATTGCAAGCCAGTTTCATGGAAAAAGTCGTATACTCTCCATCATTTATTGTGACAGTCATATCAATGGTACGTCCATTTACACCGTCAAGGATCGTTTCTCCTTCTATGGTCTCGCTCTCATATCGGCAAAGATTTTTACGATAAGCCTCCAATTCACGTACCGGCTGCTGCCAGATCTGTCCGTCTTTAACTTCCAATTCACGTGGGAGCGTCATCATCCCCTCCCAGTCCTGCGTATCTGGTACCACACAGGCATCCCAAGATTTCATCCATGCGATCATAACCCGTCTTCCATCTGGAAGTAAGGTTGTCTGCGGTGCATAAAAATCAAGGCCATAATCCAATGCATATGGTTCTTCTTTCTTAAAGGTATGCTGTTTCTTATCATAATCACCAAGAAAATAAACAGAATTATGTCCGTTATGAAATTCATATTTTTCTGCTCTCATGTTCTGCGGAGAGCAAATCAGTACCTGCTTATCCCCAAGTGGAAAAAAGTCCGGACATTCCCACATCTTTCCAACTTTTCCAGTACTATCATCTGAAATCATCATCTCGAATTTCCAATCGGTAAGATTCTTGCTGGAATAAATTGCCACCTGTCCAATCTGACCTATGCCCTTGCTTCCAACAATCAGATAATATGTATCATCTTCTTTCCAGACTTTCGGATCACGAAAATCAATCCGACTACAGTTTTCTGGAAGCGTATCTCCCGTAATAACAGGATTCTTCTCATATTTCTCGTAATTTATACCATCACCAAACGCAATACACTGGTTCTGTCTCTCCTGCACGGTTCCATCAGGCATATTGATTTTTGTAACACCAGTATATACCAGTACGTGTTTCCCATCTGCTTCAATAGCACTTCCTGAAAAACATCCTATTTTGTCGTATTCCTGATCCGGAGCCAGTACCGCCGGAAGCTGCTCCCAGCGGATCATATCTGACGTAGCACTATGCCCCCAGTGCATTGGCCCCCATGCCCGTTCATACGGATAATACTGATAAAACAGATGAATTTTTCCGTCATAGACAGAAAATCCATTTGGATCATTTATCCAGCCGACTGGTGCCGAAATATGAAATAATGGTTTCGTATTTTTGTCGGTATGTGCCAGTTTTTCCGTCTCATACTTTCTTGCCTTTTCTAACATATCGCTCATACAAATTCTCCTACTTTTCTGCTAAAGATTCCTGATATTGGTCAAAATATTTCTGCTTGATCTTCAGATAAGCGGAAAGTCCATATTTTTCCATTTTATCTAAATAGGAATCCCATTCTTCTTCTATACCGCCGTTTAAAATCCAGTCAGCTTTTTTCTGTTCCGCATATTTCTTGATATCCGTATCATACTGGGATACTTTATTGGTATCATCAATACTCATAAAAACATTTGGATATACATATTTGCTTTTCATATCCTTCAGATAAGTCTCATGCATATTATCCAGACGCCATTTTGCATCCTCTGGCTGTGTAACATACACATCATAATACTCATTAAGTACCGCAAGAGGTCCATTGACAGACTGAGCCTCACGCACCTCGACCGGTGACTGTTCTCCCAAGTCCATATGCTTAAGCATTTCTCCGCCATCTTTGTTTGTAGATAACTCAAAAATATTAAAGGAATCCTTCTCGCCATAACTTCCCCAGTTATTCTGCGGAGACTGCAATGGTGCATACATCTGGTCGATCCATGCAGCTGCAAGTGCAGTATCTCTGCAACTGGAAGTGAGTACGCAACGCCCTCTGTCAAATCCACTTGTTTCGCTATTATTTTGTCTTGTAATATTTCTGACTCCATCAGGGCCTGTCAATGCTGGAAGCATCACATAATCTGTATTATTATCAACATTTGCAATATCCCATGTAAAGCAAAGTCCATATCTGTGATTTTTTCCTTTTGCTACATAAGTTGACCATTCCTGTGTAAACGCTTCCGGATCCACCAGATCTTCTGTTACAAGCTTATGAAGCCACTCAATTCCTTCTTTATACCCTTCCTGGACAGTTGTATAAATCACTTGTCCGTCATCCGTAACGGCAAAGTGATCGCCGGTATCTCCATATCCTTCACCAAATCCATTTATTAGAATGGCCGGATCCTGATCGCCATTATTTATGATAAATGACATAGGAATAACATCGCCTTCTATATCAAATTCCTTTTGCAGCTCGTCTGCATGATCCCTGAATGCGATCAATACCTGTTCAAGTTCGTCTGTGGTGGTCGGCATATCCAGTTCCAGATAATCCAGCCACTTTTTGTTGATATATGGAATATCTCCGATTGCCTGAATCGCTTCTTTTCCAGACCCAAGCTGCTCAATCCACGGGAATGAATAAATATGCCCGTCAGGAGCCGTACACATCGTCCGATATTCCGGATATTTTTCAAATACGGACTGCAAATTTGGCATATATTTATCAATCAGATTCTCCAGAGGAATAATGATTCCCTGTTTCGCATAACGCAACAGATCATAGTCGCTCATCCCCGCATTAAACAAACCATCCGGAAGATTTCCAAACTGCGCCAATGCCAGGTTTTTCTTATCGGAAAACTGATCTGCTACAAAGCAGGTCCAGTCAATATGTACATTCGTCTGTTCCTCCATTCTCTGGAAGATAATTCTCTCGTTCGGATCCTGCGTCGATGTTGCCGGAGCACTTGTAATAAAAGACAATTCAGCCTGCTCTTTCAATGGAAACTGCACTTGTGAAACAGGTGTATCCGGATTGATCTCCGCCGCAAGCTGCTGTTCTTTTCCACATCCTGCGATGCTGGTCATCATAGCAGCTGCAAGTCCTATTGCCAAACCTTTCTTTATACTATTTTTGTACATAGCTATCCACGTCCTTTCTGCTTATCCCTTTACCGAACCTACCATAATTCCTTTATCAAAATATTTTTGGAAAAATGGATACATCACCAGCAATGGTAAACTTGATACTACGATTGTTGCATACTTGAGCTGCTCTGCAACCTTTGCCAGCTCTGCTGTGCTCTGAATATCAGCGATCATTCCCGGCTGCGGAGTATTCTGTACAAGTATCGAACGGAGAACAAGCTGTAATGGCTGTAAATTTGCATCATTTAAGTAAATCATAGCGTCAAAATAACTGTTCCACATACCAACAAAAGACCACAATGCTAATACTGCAATGATAGGCTTACATACCGGAAGCATAATATGGAAGAAATGCTGAATCTCATTTGCACCATCGATTGCAGATGCTTCTCTTAACTCACCTGGTATAGACCGGTAATAGGTTCTCGCAAGAATCATATTCCAGACATTAAAAGCCCCCGGAAGCAAGATCGCCCAGACCGTGTTTACCATATGAAGCTGATTTATCAAAATAAAGGTCGGAATCATTCCGCCGCCAAAAAACATGGTTATCAGAAAAATGACATTGAAAAATTTTCTTCCAACAAAATCATTCTTTGACATAGGATAAGCTGCCAGAAGTGTTACAAATACTGAAATTGCTGCAAATACAACTGAATACAAAAATGAATTTAAAAATCCTCTCCAGATCATTCCATTTTCCAGCACACGCGTGTAAGCATTCAATGTCCAGTCTTTTACCTTAAAACTCAGGCCCTGATTATTTAATACTGTCGGATCCATAAAAGATGCCAGAAGCACGTAAGCCAATGGTATAACGATTGAAAGAACAAATATACCAAGAATAGCATAGCCGATTCCAAGCACCATTCGGTCTGTCCGTGAATATTTTATTTTTTTAGCTTTTTCCATTCCACGTTCCTCCTATAATCCTTCTCCATCGTTTAATTTCTTTACTACCCAGTTTACAAAAATAAGCAGAATCACGTTTATAACTGAGTTAAACAAGCCTACTGCCGTAGAATATCCATAATCACCATTTAAAAGACCGATCCGGTATACATATGTTGATAAAATCTCAGAAGCCGGTAAGTTCATATCTGTCTGCAATGCATACGCTTTTTCAAATCCGATACTCATAATATTTCCAGCCTGTAAAATAAACTGAATCACAATGATATCCTTAATTGCAGGAAGTTCAACATACCAGATCTGCTGCAAAAGATTCGCGCCATCCATAATAGCCGCTTCTTCCAATTCTTTACTTGAATTTGCTAATGCTGCCGTATACATAATTGATGCCCAGCCTGCTCCCTGCCATATTCCACTTGCAATATAAATGGTCCGGAATGCAGATGGCATTGTCATCCAGTTAGTATTCAGTCCCAGTACACGGTTTAACGGTCCTACCGGAGATAAAAGCATGCGCACCATACCGCAAAGAACAATGACTGAAATAAAGTTCGGCGCGTAGATTAACAGCTGTATCTTTTTCTTCATTCCTTCCCTGCGGATTCTATTTAACAGAAGTGCCAGAATAATTGGCACTGGAAAACTCCATAACAAACCATAGATACTCAGCTTCAGCGTATTAAGTAAATAGCTCATGAAGTCCGGCGAAGATAAAAATCTTCGGAAATATTCCAATCCTACCCATGGACTTCCCAGAACACCCTTGATTACATTGTAATCTTCAAATGCAATCAAAAGACCTCCCATCGGAAGATACTTAAAGATAATTGTCAGTACAAGTGCCGGCATTAGAAAAAAGACATACAACTGCCAGTTTTTCTTCACATAAGCCAGCTTGCTGCCGGCTTGTTTTTGCATTCTTTTCATGCGTTTATTCCTCCGTTCCCTTTATTTACCAGTTTTGTGTAACCGGTAAAGTAACCGGTTACTTTATGTTTTGATAGTACTACAAACTGTTATATGTGTCAATACTTTTCTTTATTAAAGTAACCGATTACGTAACCAGTTATTTTTGATTGCTATTTTTCTTTCTCCTTGCTATACTATAATACATAGCATATAAAAAGGAGAGAATACTTCCATATGGGAAAAAAACAAGTAACATTTGCTGACATTGCCGAATATACTCATTTTTCAAAAACAACAATTTCCAGATACTTTAATCATCCAGACTCTCTGACTCTGGAAAATCAGGAAAAGATCTCACAGGCTCTTGATGCTTTAGGCTACAAAAAAAATAAGCTTGCGAAAGTACTCGCCAATGGGAAAAGTGAATTTATCGGAATCATTGTTCCAAACCTTTATCTGCATTATTATTCCGAAATGCTTACACAGCTTCTTTCCAGCTATAGCGATTTCCACTATAAATTTCTTGTTTTCGTCAGTGATAAGGGACCAGCCGAGGAAGAACAGTATATCGAAGAATTGATGGCATACCAGATTGAGGGACTAATTGTATTGAGTCACACTCTTTCCTCCGAAAAACTGGCATCGTATCAGATTCCAGTCATAGCCATTGAACGTGAAGCAAAGAATATCTGTGGTGTGACTACCGATAACTATATGGGCGCACTTCAGGCAACCACGCTTTTAATCCGTAATAAATGCGACATTTTAATACACATTAACACAAATGTTGATAAATCAATCCCCTCCTATGATCGAATTCGTGCTTTCCAGGATACCTGTAAAGAATATCATGTCCCATATGAACTCAATCTGAATGTAGTTGGAGACTCTTATCAGGATATCTATACACAAATGAAACATATTTTTTCTACCATAGACCAAAAATATCCAGACAAAAAGAAGGGTGTTTTCCTTGCAAACGACACATATGCAAATATGTTCTTAAATCTGATTTTTCAAAAATACGGATGCTTGCCTAACACCTATGAAATTGTCGGCTTCGATAACTCTCCTATTGCAAGCGAAGCCATCCTTCCCATCACAACAATCGGACAGCAAATTGACCTTATTGCCAAAACTACAATGGAGCTTTTGGTACAGCAAATGGAGGAGCGCAAAAAAAGAAAACCGGTTCCTCTTTTGGAACCGGTTCATAAACAGATTACCCCTGTGCTGATTCGCAGGGATACTACCAGCTAAATTTATCAGATATTATGCCGTGTATCTTCGCAGCCAGATTGACTACTTTAAAAGAGTGTTTCACTGATTGCTATGCGCTACTTCGAAAGCCGCCTGAATTCCAACGGAGAAACCCCATACATATTTGCAAATACCTTGGCAAACTTTCCCTGATTCTCGTACCCTACACTTATTGCAATATCAATTACCTTCATATTGGTTGATTCCAGCAATTCCGCGGCTTTCTCCATTCGCTTTTTGCGAAAATAGGACAGATAACTGTCTCCCAGAATTCCTTTTATATAAAGCTTAAAACTGCTTTCACTGATTCCGAACCGGTCAGCCATCTCTTTCGCAGTAATTCTTTGTGACAGATCTTTCAGAATCAGTGCTTCGGCTTCTTTTACGATGGCGATCTGTGACCTTGTAAAAAAGGTTTCCCCCTCACTTTTGACTGGCAGCACCATGATCTCATGGAGAATCTGCGCAGACAGATAGCGGAGCGCCGGAATATCCAGATCGTCTTTTGTGGCCCATGCTTTCATAATGATTCCAGATATATGGTCATCCATCTGCTGAAAGTAAATCCCCTTCTTCGAACAAAAGACCTTCTCGATGTAGTTCAGATCAATTCCCAGATACTCAAGATAATTTTGTTTTAATTCTTCCAACAGCTGAAGGTCAATAAACAGCTGGATTCCTTCATATATTTTCCCCGGATAGTAGAAATCTTTGTCTGGCGGCATAGTACTAATGCACAGCTGATTCTTTTTCACAATGGCATATTGATTTCCGGCAAGGCTGACATCGCATCTTCCATTTATGCAAAAGTTCAGATTAAGTATCCGGTCCGAAACAGGCATTCCCTCTCTTCCCCAGCTGCTGACATAGATACGGTTAAATAGAATACTGACGCCGGGTGCAAGTATGTAATAATCTACTCTGCTGTCGTTATCGCCTTCAAATGCCAGATGTGTCTGTGCGCATGGTTCCATAATTTTCCTCCATTTTTTACTTATGCCTTAGAGTATACCTCCAAAATCATTCCTGGTTTGAAAAGGGCTTTCTGCAAGATGTATGTCACAATTTGTAGGAGATTTCTCTTCTTTCTCATCCTACCATTTCCTCCCAATTATCACAATCCCACCACACATTTTTATTGCTAAACGGGCTCAAAATGTCTAAATGGATTTTACACCACCTGGTAATCTATGTAATATTAATTCATATAGTTAGCAAAGTCTAACAAATATTATTCGGATTGGAGAATGCGTAATGAAAGAAATCCTGCTTTCAGAGGCTGTTCCTGGAAAAAGCTATTTTATCAGGGAAATCAAGGATGAACTCCGGCTTAATAACCGGTTATCCTCTATGGGAATCCTGACCGGAACCAAAATTGAAATATGCCAGAACAAGAAAAAACAGCCTGTTCTTCTGTTTGCCCGGGATACTCTGGTGGCAATCGGACGTGAGGAATGTACGAAAATAAAGATAGGTGGTGATTCAGATGAGTAAATGTGAAGCGTGCGGTTCCTGCAATTCCTGTAAATATCATGGAGAAAGTACTTATTACCAAAAGGATGCAGATACTCCTGTTATCGCATTGCTTGGCCAGCCAAATTCCGGTAAATCAACGATTTTTAACCTTATTACCGGTTCCCACCAGCATGTAGGAAACTGGCCTGGAAAAACTGTAGATCAAAAAGAAGGAGAATTTCAGTTAGATGGGCAGCGGATGATCCTGGCCGACCTGCCTGGAAGCTACTCTCTGTCTGCGGATTCCGACGAAGAGGTAATCACAGAAAGCTACATAAATGCCGGAAAAGCCGACCTTGTTCTGGTTATGGCAGACGCCTCACAGCTGAAAAGAAGTCTTTATATGCTGGCTGATTTTGCAGGAACCAAGCTTCCCGCCATCCTGATATTAAACATGATGGATGTAGCCCAAGGACAGGGAATCCGTATTGATACAGACAGGCTTTCCCACAAGCTTGGGATTCCAGTAGTTCCTATGTCTGCAATAAAGAAAAAAGATTATTCCCAGTTATACCAAACAATTGAAAACAGTTTGAAAAACCCGCAAATGATTTCCCATGGAAAAATGCACTCTGTTTCTGAAAAAATAGCTTTCATTGATGATCTGCTCTCAGATGTAGTTACTGCATCCAAAACACAACAAAAAGCATATTCCAGATTTGACCAGATTGCATTATCTCCTGTGAAGGGAAAATTCATTGCCTTCGGAATCGTCCTTGGAGTTTTCCTCGTAGCTATGATATTTTCTGGTATTATAGGCGGATCCGTCGGTGCTCTGCTGAATATGGTATCAGACGGATTAAGACCTGTTATGACTGGGTGTCACATTCCCCAGCTTTTAATTTCCCTGATCCTTGATGTTTTCTTCAATGTGCTCTATTTCGCAACTATGATGGCATCCTTTGTGCTGGGAATTTCCCTGGGCTTTAATCTTATGGAGGAAACCGGCTACCTTGCCAGAATTTCTTTTCTCTTTGACCATACCATGTCGAAGGTAGGTCTCCAGGGAAAAACCATTATGCCATTTTTCATGGGACTAGGCTGTACTATAGCCGGTACAACCGGTACGAGAGTTGTAGACAACTGGGGGCAGCGTGTTCTTGCCATTGCCATGAGCTGGGCAGTTCCCTGCGGCGCTACCCTGTCAGTAGTACCTATGCTTGCTGTTGCCATGTTCGGAAGCACTGGCGGTTTCCTGGTTATTGTATCTGTTTTCCTTCTTATGGTTCTAATGATGTGGATCGTATATAAGATTTTTGGAAATACACTGTCTCCAAAAGCAGAACGTGTGGGAATGATCATGGAACTGCCGCCTTACCACAAGCCAAATTTCCGAAACACTCTGTATGTAACCTTTGAACGTACCTTAGACATTTTCGTCCGGGCACTGCGGGTTATCACAATTGTATCCGTTGTGTTCTTCATATTGACATATGGATTTGGCGGCAACGCAGAATCCAGTATTTTGTATAAGCTTGGAGTCGTTATAGAACCGGTGACCTTATTCTTTGGTATGAAGTGGCAGGCGTTCCTGGCTTTCCTGGCTTCTGCCATATCAAAGGAATCTCTGCTTGGCGTATTGAATACCCTGCACGGAACAGGGGGAAACCTGGTCAGCTCCACTTTTGGTGCAAAAATTGCGGGCAGTGGAAGTGCTGTGGCATCTGTAATCTCTGACAATTTCACCAAAGCACAGGGATTGGCCTTCATCTATGCCATCAGCTTCAACATGCCTTGCGTCAGTGCCCTGGCTGCAACTTCAAGGGAAACCCACTCTGTGAAGTGGACTGCAAAAATCGGGGTGTTCTATACGGTATCTGCTTTGCTGATTTCCTGTATTGTTTATCATATTGGCTTGCTGATTTTTTAGTAATTATTCCGGTCTGAGAGGTCCATAGAAATAGCTTGCCGTCGCACCGCCATCCATAAGGAAGGTAGCCCCTGTGATAAATGCTCCTTTATCGCTCATCAGAAGCTCTGCCACATTTGCCACTTCATCTGCTGTCCCTGGTCTTCCCGCCGGACATTTGGCAAACATATTTTTGTAAAAATCGCCTCTTGGACCATTAAATTCATCTATGGCAAGGGGTGTGACAATGATTCCAGGTGCAATTGCATTTAATCTGGCTCCCCTTTTTCCCCATTCAACGGACTGTGCCATGACACGTTTTTCATTACATCTCTTTGCCATCTGGTATGCGTGTAAGGTGTCGCGGATATTTTCCGGCGCAAGAAGGGGAAGCTTCAGAAGCTCTTCCGTAGGTGTGGTTGCAAACAGTTCATCTTCCTCCTGTGTGAGAGCTGGCATACGCCATCCGGACTGACTGGAAATTGTCACACCAACACCGCCCTTTTTGATCACCTTTCCTACTTCTTCAAGCAAGACTGCAGTTCCGTACAAATCTACTTTCAGTATTGCTTCAATGGGTGCCTGACTTGGGGAAACTCCTGCTGCATTGACCAGCATGGAGATTTCTCCAAGGCTTTGTGCTTTCTGGATCATATTTTGGATGGATTCACGGGAAGACAGATCCATTTCTATTGGTTCCGTGTCAAAACCAGCCTCATTCATTATTTTGGAAATTGCCAGGGCATTTTTTAAGTTTTTATCCCCGATCACAATTTTCTTTCCATATCCCATTCTTCGGGCAATTGCCATACCGATCTGTCCTGCTCCGGTTAGAATCATTACTTCCTTCATTTGGTTTCTCCTCCTGCTTTCTATTTGGGCTTTAGTATAATCAAGTATAAGTGTTCAATCAATTCTTTATACTTCTCATATTGATAAGTTAAAGTAATTGATATATGATATAGCTAAGACTACGATGCAAAATCTATAGGAACCAACACGCGCAACTATCTTTTATTCATGTTAATGCCGACAACAACGTGCAAATCTTTTCAAAAAGAGGAACAATCCAATGTTATTTAGACAAATTGAATATCTACAGGCAGTGATCGAAACCGGAAGCTTTTATCAGGCAGCCGAGAAATGCAATGTTTCACAATCTGCCATATCGCAGCAGATCATAAAGCTGGAGAATGAACTTGGTGTGAAACTGCTCCACAGACATAACCGGACTTTTTCCCTGACTCCAGCAGGAGAACATTTTTACAGGAAAAGTCTGGTCATCACAAATGATATCGAGCAGATGAAACGGGAAACAAAAAAGATTGCAGACAAGGAGCATAGCATCCTTAGAATCGGCTATTATAAGGGCTATCATGGCAATGAGCTTTCAGAAGCAGCAGCCGAATTTTCTTCTAAATACCCATCCGTAGAAATAAGTATCATGGTAGGAAGCCATGAAGAACTGTACAAAGCAATGGAAAATGATAAAGTCGATCTGGTGTTAAATGACCAAAGGCGTGCTTTCTCAGATGCATACAATAACGAAATACTCTCCCAGAGTCACATGTACATTGAAATTTCCAGCCGTAATCCACTGAGTAAGCTGAACCAGATCGAAGTATCTGAATTAAAAAATACCCCCTGCATCCTGGTGATCACCTCAGCCGGACAGCAGGAGGAAAGAGCGTATTATGAAGACATCGTCGGAATAAAGGGAGACTATCTTTTCGCAGATTCCATTCAGGAAGCACGGTTAAAGATCATTACCGGCCAGGGATATATGCCTGTGGACGTAATTGGAAAACAGGCCTGGTTTGATACTGCCATTGACCGGATTCCTCTCGTCAGAAATGGAGAACCTGTCAAAAAAACATATTGTGCGTTCTGGCGAAAGGATAATTCCGGGTATTATATTGAAGATTTTGCAAAGATGCTGCGAGCTGGGTTTTAGAGCTGCTTGAATTTCGCTTTCACGTTTTATGAGAGAAACAACAGCTGGAGCGATTTAGTTCGCATAATGATTCTGACTGCAATGATTCTTGGAGATCACTGTAAAAAAGAACGCTGAAAATGGACGAGGCTGTCACACTAAGTGCGACAGCCTCTTTTCCCAGCTTCTCTTAAATTATCTTTTTACGCCTCAACACTATTTAATTTCTTATAGTGCTTTCTTACTACGAACCATTCAATCAGGCACAGAATCGCCAGAACTACTACGTTAGCTAAGATCAGACCATATTTCCAGTTTTCCATACCAGCATTAATATTTTCACTTTCATATGCACTGCTGTTGACAACTGTATACATAATGTTTTTACTTGCATTTCTTAATACAGCTACATTTGATGCAGCAGTTAAATCTGACATTCTGTTCAGCCCGGAATCATATGTAGTCAAAAGTGCATCAACTCCATTATTAAATGCAATGTCGGCATTCATATAACCCCAACCACTGTTAGCAAAGTTGTCTGTAAGCACGAAACCTTCAAAGCCCCACTCATCACGTAATACTGTTTTCAGTAATTCACTACAGCTTCCAGCCCATCGGTTTCCAATATAACACCATGCTTCCATGACTGCATTTGCACCGCCATCTTTTACTGCATATTCAAATGGTTTTAAATAAATTTCACGCATTGCCTGCTCATTGGACCAGATAGATACCATCATGGCATTTGAATCATACATTGCAAAATGTTTGATATAAGAATATACCCCTCTGCTCTTTGCACCCGCAACTGCATTTGCTGCGATATTTCCTGCAAGAACACCATCCTCTGAATAATATTCAAAGTTTCTTCCACCAAACGGTGTACGGTGGGTATTCATAGCCGGTGCATACCAGCCATTAACATTCATTTCATTGGCCATTTTACCAATACTTTCACCAAACTTATAAGCCAGATCCTTATTCCATGTAGATGCGATCATAACTGCAACCGGGAAACCAATAGAACCTGTTCCTGTAAAGTTATTATTAATGGAAGCTGGTCCATCACAATCAACTGTAGCTACTTTATCTACAGACTTAACTGCTGCGGTCTGAAATCCTGCCATTCCTGAGAGATCACTCATTTCATCTACAGTAAGCTGATCCAGGAAATCTTCCCATTTCGGATCATCATAAGCAAGTCCACGCATATCTGCCAGTTTGATTCCATTGTTGGCACCAGTAACCGGCATTTCTACACTGTCGTCAATGTACATTGAGTAATCAAAATTATCATTATTGTAATATGTATCAATATACTCTTCTGGTAATTCTACTGACGCTGGTGCAGCTGTAGCAGCATCATAATTAGCAAAACCATCTTTTCTGGATAAATAGGTTACTCCACCATTTGCAAAATCGAACTGGTTTACAGCTGGAATATTATCGGACTCTCTTGCTTCTTTATCATATACCTGTGCTTTCTCTACAGTATAAATTTTGGAATCCAGAATATTATGGGAATCTTTATTAATTGAAATCTGATAATCTCCCTCTTCCAGAACATATGCGTTCGCATTCTGGTCATCATAAGAAGCTAAATCATCTTTTGAAAAACTGATATGGATTTCCTGTGATTCTCCGCTTTCCAGTAAATCTGTTTTTTCGAATGTTAACAGTTTAGCTGCTGATTTTTCAATTCCACCATTGGTATATGGGGGATTTACATAAACCTCAACCACATCTTTTCCTGCTGTATCTCCAACATTAGTCACTGTTACATCGAAGCTGATCTCATTTCCGTTTTCCTGAATCTCACTCATAGTCTGGGTAAAATCAGTGTAACTTAAACCATAGCCAAACGGATACTGGACTGTCTTCTCATAATCGATAAACTTCTCTGCTGCCGCAGTTTCATACCACTTATATCCTACATAGATTCCTTCTACATAGTTGGTAAATTTCGGCTTTGTCACCATTTCTGTTCCATCACGTCTGTATGAGGTAACAGCCATATCTTCCATGTTGGTGTATACCAACTGATCTGAATTATTCCACCATGGAGTATTGGTCAGATCATATACGAAAGTATCAGAAGTACGTCCGGAAGGATTCACCTCTCCGGTCAAAATCTTTCCAAGTGCATTAAAACCTACATTTCCTGTTCCCGGGCACCAGATAACACTCTTGATTTCCGGATGTTCCTCTACAAATCCCAATTCAAATGAATGTGCTGAATTATAAAGTAAAAGTACATTGTCAAAGTTATTGCATACTGTATCTACCATATCTTTTTCTGTCTGTGAAAGTTCCAGATAATGATGTCCTTCTGGAAAATCATCATACTTATCAGAATTGGAATCATATGCAACCTGGCTTAAATCCTTCGGCATATCATTATAGCCTTCTCCACCAATTCTTGATATAACCACTACTGCAACGTCAGAGAAATCCTTGGCATTATTCATTAAATCCTCTGTATACATATCTGCAGTTGGCTCAGGTAATGTCCACGCCTGTTTGCTTTCAGACATTTTCGGACGGCTTGAAGTATAATTTTCGTAGAAATCATGAAGTTCTGTATTTAACTGAAAGCCTGCATTTTCAAGACCTTCTTCCAGACTTACGATTGGCCATAAGTCATTAATTGAGCCAGAACCGGCACCGCCATATACCGGATTAATTGATGACCAGCCAAACAAATTTATATTTCTCTGGTCTTTCAGTGGTAACATGTCATCATTCTTTAACAGAACCATTCCCTCACCAGCAATATCTTCTGCAATTCCTGAGGCCTCATCAGCAGTTTCCTGTGTTACTGTTCCGTTCCCTGCTGCAAGACTGATTAAAGTTGACATAGGACCAACAGCAATTAAATTTGCAATAAGAATCAGTGCCAAAAATCCGCATATTACAGACTGACTTCTAAAAAGATACTTTGTTTTCGCAGAACGTTTTCTACAGCCTACACAAATTCCAATAGCCAGAAGCAATACAACTGCCATTGCAATTAAGTATTGTTTGCATGAATTCAATACGCCAATTATATCATTGATATTAATCTCGAGCATAATGGCTCCTCCCTTTTGTGATTTTCAACTTCACTTACTCCCGGGTGTAAGCTTCATATGCTTAGATATTATTAAAAAACTATAATTGGTACAAGTCTCTTCTTCTAATCGGTCATTTTTTCCTCGTAACTGGTTCTCCCCAGTTTCATTGGTGTAGACAGAAACAGAATGTTTAAAATAAATATTTCATTTTCCCATTGTGTAGATACATTACCGTTATATTTTTCTGCAATACTTCTTATACTTTTTAAGCCAAGTCCATGGTTAACTTTATCAAGCTTAGTGGTCACCAGATTCCCGTCTTTTACAATTGGCGGTTTTTCACAATAATTTTCCACCTGAATTTTTACAAATTTGTCTGTTTTGAATACAGCTACCGAAAGTAAGCGTTTCTCCAAGTCTTCCAGTTTTTCCAAATATTGAATGGCATTATCCAATATATTGGAAAACATCACATACAGATCAACATTCTCCATTCCTGACAGCAATTTTCCCTCTGCTATACAGGTCATTGTTATGTTCTTATGTTCGCACTCCAGACTCTTTTCCATGAGTATCGTATCCAGAATTTCATTTCCTGTGTGAATTGAAATATCTGCTTTTCTCACTGCATCTTCAAGCTCATCTAAGACTTTTTCTGTAATTGTATGATCCTTTTCTGTCCGCAAATACGCTATAAAACGCTTTAAATCGTGATATTTCCTGTTCAGTACTTCCTGGTTTCCCTTCTCTTCCCACATTTGGGCTTCCCGCTCTTTCCATAATCGTTCCTGTACAGAAAGTTCTACGCGCAAAAGCATCTCCTGCTCAACCGTATACTGTTGATACATGATTAGAAGTGCGAAAAGCAGCCACCCAAGTATCATTACAAAAAAACTATCCTGTAACTGCTGTGTATGAAATACAGGCGACAGACTAAAAATCTTCAGCAATATTGCAACAACGCAAAAAATAACCGACCATACTACCTGTTTTTGCGTAATAGCTGATTTCACCATCTTATTCTTCTGATATAGAATCAAACACATTGTCAACGTATACACCGCTGAATATATAAAAATATGTACTGCTGAAAATGTATGCACTTCCGTATCTTCCCATAGTTTAAGATAAGAGCCTGCAATTTCGCCAAAATCATAACACAATTCTCTAAGCAGGTATGCCCATCCTGCTAAATATACGCTGACACTGATTTTTAGTCCACTACATGTTTTTATAACAATAAAAATAAAAAGATAGGAAAGAACAGGTCTTACCAACCGGAATTCATTTCTAGGTATTCCATCCGCTTCTGATAAAAGAAGTCCACATAAAAATATATAAAATACCATGGAAAGCACTGCTTCCATCAAAAATAGCAGCACTCTATACTTTTTTTCTGAAAAGAACAGTAAGAAAATAAAGCCAGCCAGCAGCAGCATTCCAAAACTAATGTAAAAATACAGCATTAATATTCCTCCACAAAATCCGTCAATGCTTTTATGAATCCTTTTTTCTTCGCCCTGCTTATTGCCAGCTTTACATCTTTTACAACTGCAAAATCCTTCTCAACAGCAGTTACATGCTGTAAATTGACAAGATAACAACTGTTACATTTGCAGAAATGCTCCCCTTCAAGCTTCTCTTCCATTCCCGATAGGCTTCCTGCGGTTAACAGAAAACGCCCTTCCTTCGTATGACAATATAAACGGTGGTTTTCTACTTCAATATAATATATATCGTCCGTAGATACTTTTGCCAATGCTCCTTTTACCGGCAGCATTACAAATTTTCTTTTCCGTTTGTCCAAAATTCGCTTTACTTTTCGCATTTTAAAATCAAATGCGGAATATACCATTGGTTTTACTATAAAATCGTATGCGTTTACCTCGTATGCCTTTAATGCCAGCTGTGACATATTCGTAACAAAGATAAGTATAACGTACGGGTCCAGTTTTCTTATTTTCTCAGCGGTTTCCATCCCATCCATTAATGGCATCTCTATATCCAGAAAGATCACATCATAATGGGCACGATAATGTTCTAAAAAATCAATACCATTACCAAATGTATATATCTGAACCGCTTCCTCATTCTCTGCAAAAAATCTTCTGGTATGCTGCTCTATTTGCATTCTGTCCGCCGGATTATCTTCAACGATCGCAACACGTATCATAATGTCACCCTCCATATTTCAGCAACATTATATCACACATATAATTATTTTTCTCTTCCCCTCAGATATCTTTTCAACAGGAATGCACAGAAATATGGAAACGTGCAAATATCATCTTCTATTCCCACATTACTGTCTGCAAGCTTTATGCCCCAGTGAATGTCCCCATAAGAATCATTCGATATTAACTGCCGTAAAGATTTAGAACGGTTTTTATTTGCTTTCACTTCTACCGGCACCAGTTCATCTTTCGTCCTTACAAAAAAATCTTCCTCCAGCGTTGCATTTTCTTTTTTATAATAATACAGTCCCAATCCTTGTTTTCTAAATGCTTCTGCAACAAAATTCTCATATAGAGCGCCTTTATATACCCCCAGATTCTTATTTGCCCTTAGATCCTCCTGCGCTTCTTCATCTAGTGACGCGATTAGTAATCCAGTATCCGGATAATAAAGTTTAAACTTCGAATCATCATAATTTCCTTTCAATGGGAGTTCCGGATATTGGAGACAATAGCACACAGATACTACCCCGGCATCCTCAAGCCAGGTTATACATCCCATGTATTCCCTGCTTCTTGCTTTTTTATCTATTTTACTCAATTGGAATTTCTTGTTTTCTTTTGCAAGCTGTACTGGTATATTACGGTAAACGCTTACAATTTTAGTCTGATCCAGCCCTTCTGCATACTTTCTGATATCTTCTTCATAATCCAGCTGTATCTGTTTCTGAATTTCCAGAGTATCTGTAAAAACGTTCTTCTCGATATATATCCGGACGACGGCCGGCATTCCCCCAAGCACACAATATTCTAAAAACAATTTTCTGTAAACAGATAGTTCCGTTTCTGAAAAAGCTTTTCCAGTAAGCATATGCTCTAACATATCTCTGATATGTTCTTCCGAATAGCCTTTTGCCCACAAAAATTCTTCAAAGTCCATAGAAAACATTTCATAATCTATTTTATATCCCACGCTGTTGCTATGAATTTTTTTATAGTTAATTCCAAGTAAGGAGCCACTGCATATAACATCAAACCTTCCGTCTATTTTGAATGCTTTCAAAGATGTGGCTATATCGGGGTATTCCTGTAACTCATCAAAAATGATTAAGGTATCTCCCTCAATAAATTTTTTTGAAGGATCTATCATGGAAATATTCTTGATGATCTCGTCTACTTCATACCCTTCACTTAATATGGTTTTGTACTTCTGTTCCAATACAAAATTAATATAGACAACGCTTGTGTAATTCTGTGCAGCAAAATGATTGATGGATTCTGTTTTTCCAATCTGCCTTGCACCTTTTATAATCAGCGGAAAGCGGTCTTCCTTTCTTTTCCACTCCATTAAATAATCATCAATTTTTCTTTTTAAATACATGGTGCCCCTCCCTTTTCCTAAGAGTTTACCATCCTTCCTAACACCGTGTCAATTTTGATTTCACGTTTTTTTGCATTATTTTATCCTTTTTTTCACGTTTTATGATCATATTTTGTCTCTTTTCTCACGTTTTATAAAAACAACAGTTGGACTAATATAGGTTTACGCCAACATTTTTAAAGTAAAAAAATTTCATGGCCTAATCATAAATACCAGACACGCCACAATACTTCCCAGGAAAAATTCCTTTCTGGTATGTCTTTTCAATTCCACAGAAGCCCAAAGCTCCACCAGATAAAAGAGCACACAAATTCCTGCCACATATCCGCCAAAATAATAGCTCAGGAACAAATAGGGCAGTGTACAGCTGCAGGCATGTCCGCTTGCCCTTATCTTAAAGCCTTTGTTTACAATGGTCAGTACCAGAACTGACAGAAAATAATCATTCAAGATCCATTGCAGCATCGGGGAATATCCCATATAATATCCGGTCAGCATTGCCAGAAGATATGCAGCAAAATTGAAAATAAATGCCATGTTTCTCTGACTTTCCCGTGTATCACCTTTCTTTTTTATTATTGATGAGATCGGATATGCACAAAGCGGTATGATCGTCAAAAATGTTATTACCACCAGTAAATTTTTTGCATTTCCAAACTCAGTTTTCCTAAACCCATACAGGATCAGAAGCATGACCATCGCTTCAATGGGCGGAATCGTTATGATCCGGATGATTCTGGCTGTTTTTTCTTTCATCTTATTTTACCTCACATCAAAATTTTCAACAGGTTATAGTATAGCAAACTCCCACCCATTATAAATTAGACAGGCGGCGTCTCTTTGTCTGGTTTTTGGATACCAGCCCTTCAATTGTCCATTGTCTGATCTGAATTCCTGTCTTAAGATAGCCTCATACCAATCAAACAAGCGAGGTGATAACTCTGAAGCAGATAAAGCTTGCATGTACCGGCTATATTCTGATTTCCATCGTTTTTTATATCACAGGACTGTTTTGTATCATATTCCCGGATTTCATACAGTCCTATGGCAGATTCTTAGCCGGAATTATTTTAATCGCATACGGCATTATTAAAATCATCGCCTATTTTTCGAAGGATCTCTACTGTCTGGCCTTTCAATACGACCTTGCCTGCGGAATCTTCTTAATCGTGCTTGGAATTACCACGTTATGTATTGGAAAGAAATTTAAATCCTCATTCTTTCTCACCGCACTTGGCACACTTATTTTACTTGACAGTCTCCTGAGTATTCAGACCGCACTTGATTCCAGAAGATTTGGATTGTCCTCATGGAAATATATTCTTTTGTTTTCTATTGTGTCTGGCACTTTTGGAGTTATCGTTCTTTTGAAAAATACACTTTTCTTTGCAGGCTGTGCACTTCTGGCAGAGGGAGGTATGCGCCATTACATTGTAAGACATACTGCCCAGCTGCCTGATTACCGTTACCTGAATGATAATGAGCTATCAAAATAACAGATTTATAGAAGGAGATCATAACTATGAATGCAGCAAACACACTGAAGAAGCTTGGAATCGAACAGACCTTCAACTACATTTATAAGGACCCGGATAAAAACATGGGAAAGCTGATGGACTGGGCTGACAAATTTTCCAAAGGCGGTTTTCCATCCCAGCGAAAAGCCATCCGGGAAGCAATTGAAAATCCGGAGCACCCATATTATTCCTATATCCGCAAAATTTTTACAGAAGTTGATCCCAATGTAGCCAAAACACTGGCTGTGAACTTTTTTATCAATGCAGCGCTGGTTGGCTGGCCGAAAGAGGAAGAACTCCGCGAGAAATACGACTGTAATATTCCCTGGGCAATTCTTCTTGATCCCACGTCTGCATGTAATCTGCACTGCACCGGATGCTGGGCCGCAGAGTACGGCCACAAGCTTAATCTGACTTATGACGAGATCGATGATATTATCTGCCAGGGAAAAGAGCTTGGTGTCTACATGTATATCTACACTGGCGGTGAACCACTTGTGCGGAAAAAGGATCTGATCCGGCTCTACGAAAAGCACTCTGACTGTGTATTCTTATGCTTCACAAATGCAACCTTGATCGATGAGGAATTCGCGGATGAAATGCTCCGCGTGGGAAATTTTGTTCCTGCTATTTCTCTTGAAGGATTTGAAGAGGCAACCGACGGCCGCCGTGGTGATGGCGTTTACCAGAAGGTAACAAAAGCGATGGCTCTTCTTCGCGAGAAAAAGCTGATCTATGGCATTTCCTGTTGTTATACCAGTGCAAATTATGAATCCATCACTTCAGAAGAATTCTACGATTCGCTGATTGACCTGGGTGCCTATTTTGTATGGTATTTTCATTATATGCCGGTAGGAAATGACGCTGCTCCGGAATTGCTCCCCTCGCCAGAGCAGCGGACCGGCGTTTACGAAAAAATCCGTCATTACCGTGCCACAAAGCCACTATTTGCAATGGATTTCCAGAATGACGCAGAATATGTGGGCGGATGTATTGCCGGCGGCTACCGCTATTTACATATCAATGCCAATGGTGACATTGATCCCTGCGTATTCATTCATTATTCAGATTCCAATATCCGGGAAAAATCTCTACTGGAAGCCCTGCGTTCTCCAATGATGATGGCGTACCACAAGAACCAGCCTTTCAATGAAAATATGCTTCGTCCATGTCCTATGCTGGAAAATCCCCAGAAGCTCCGTGAAATGGTTGCTTCTGCCGGCGCCCACTCCACCGACATGCAGTCACCGGAAACTGCCGAACATCTCTGTGCCAAATGTGACCACTATGCAGAACACTGGAAACCGGTAGCGGATAAGCTCTGGGAAGAGAACCGTAAGAAATACAATGAAAAACATTCCAAAGCTTAAATAATATATTGGATTTTCTTTCCTTCCTACTATATATTTCATAAAGTGCAAGGAAAAACCTGGCCACGGGGGCAGGTTTTCCCTTGCATAAAACTATAAAATTCCACTTTATTCCTTATATGCAGACAGCACACGTTTGCCAGATCCGGCAAACATTTTACACATTTCTTCATATAGTTCTTCCAGATTATAAGATGCTCCTTCTTCCAGCCAGTCCAGAATGCTTCCTATAAATACACATTTGTAGCACTTGATGAGTATTTCTTTCTCTGCTTTTGAAACCCGCTCATACTTTCCAAGCTTCTCTACATAAGAGCGGATAATATCATCCCCCATTTTGCTTAAACCGGATAAAAAAACATCCTTCTGTACAGAACGAAACAGATGCAAAAATGCCTTTTTTCTTTTCATACATTCCTGTGCCATATAAGTGAGACAGTCTACCGGTGATTCAAGTGTTCCATATTTTTGAATTACATCCATCATCCAGTCCTCGATCGAATCCGTCATCAAGGTGGGAATATCCTGGAAATGGTAATAATATGTATTCCGGTTGACATGGCAGCGATTTACGATATCCTGTACTGTAATCTTATTATATGGCTTCTCTTCCAGTATTTCCCAGAAAGTGTCCTTAATCATTTTCTTTGTCTGAATCACGCCTTTTATCATCCTCATTCGTATAAAATATTTTCCAGCTGTTGATTACTTCATCAGATCATACAAAATCCCTGCAATTTCTTCCGGCGATTCCTTAAATTTCCCATGGCTCCATTCCCGGTACATATTATAAATAGAGCCGGCAAATGCGCAGATTTTCAGCATTTCTTCTCTTGTTCCGCTTTTTTCATCTACCCATTTGTGAACCAGATATTCTGTTATTTTCGCCAGAAACAGATCTCCCATCCCGCTTGACAGCAACCCATTTATAAACTCACGATGTTCATAAAAAAACTGAAAGCAGTGAAGCATATATTTCTTATCGTAAAATACATTCTCATTATCTATGGAAGCCACATCTTCTTCCCGATACTCTTCTACCACTTCCTCCAGATGTCCGGTCAGAATCTCTTCAATAGCATTGTAATTCCGGTAAAATGCCATCCGCGAAACGTCCGCTTCTGCTGTAATATCGGAAACGGAAATTGCCGAAAATGCTTTCTCTCCCATCAGCTTCAATAATGCCTTATACATGTCCTGTTTTACTTGAATATTGGTCTGGCTTTGCCTTTTATTTGTCATTTTTTAATACCATGATATTGAAATCCCTCTCGTTTAGTGTTACAATCTGTAACATCATTATAAAACAATTTATTGTTTTTTACAATCCGACTTTGATTCATTTTACTTAAAATATAACTGTTCAAGCAAACCTCTCAAATGTTTCGCATTTTATCGTTGAGGTTTAGCCGCCAAATAGCTTTTATACAAAATCCGCTTGGCCTTGAACAGTTACCAATTATGCAAAAACCGCGCGAGGAAAATATCATGAAAACAGCTGTCATGACTGACACAAACAGCGGTCTCACAAAGGAGACCGCCAGAGAACTTGGAATATATGTAATACATATGCCTGTAATTATCGAAGAAAAAACTTTTTACGAAAATGATAATATCACCGAGGCTGAGTTTTTCCAGGCTCTTTCCAGTGATAAATGTATCACCACTTCCCAGCCTTCTCCTGGAGATGTAATGGATTTGTGGAATCAGATTCTGGATGATGGATATGACGAGCTTGTATATATTCCCATGTCAAGCGGTCTGTCCAACTCATGTGCTGCCGCTATGGGCTACGCCCAGGAATACGATGGAAAAGTAGTGGTTATTGACAATCACAGAATCTCTGTTACCATGTACGAGTCCGTTCTGCAGGCTCGGGAGCTTGCTCTTTCAGGCGCTTCTGCACAGGAAATTAAAACTGTTTTAGAGGCCGATGCTTACAATTCAAGCATCTATCTTGCCGTAAATACATTAGAATACCTGAAAAAAGGCGGGCGTATCACACCTGCGGCGGCTCTGATCGGAACCATACTTTCCCTCAAGCCGATCTTAACGATACAGGGAGAAAAGCTGGATTCTTACGCCAAATCCCGTGGTTCCATGAAAAAAGCCGAGGAGAAAATGATCCTTGCCATTCAGTCTGACCTTAGAAACCGCTTTGCCAGCCAGGATATGTCCAGATTACATATTGGAGCCGCAGGCGCCGGACTGACCAATTCCCAGCAAAAAGAATGGCTGGCGCTGCTGCATGCCGCTTTCCCGGATGCTGATATCGCTTATCAGCCACTTTCTGCCAGCATCAGTGTTCATACCGGGCCTGGCGCGGTAGGTATTGGAATTAGCTTTAGGTAATCATTTTTCATTACTTTAATAGTGCCCCGTCACTCCGTGCGCAGCGCAATAACCGGATCTTTCTTCGCTGCCTTTTTCGCCGGAATCAGGCCGCCAAGCAGTGTGATCACTATGCTGATCACGATCAGGATAACTGCTGATGCTGCTGGAATTCTGGCTGTAATTCCTGAAATTCCGGAAATCTTCTCAATCAGTGAATTGATCGGGAATAGCAGCAGGGAAGAAATTCCAATGCCCAGCACTCCGGCACAGCAACCGATAATAAAGGTTTCTGCGTTAAATACCTGGGAGATATTACGTTTCGAAGCTCCAAGAGCACGCAGAATACCGATCTCCTTTGTCCGTTCCATGACAGAAATATGGGTAATAATGCCAATCATGATACAGGAAACGATCAGGGAAATTGCAACAAACGCAATCAATACATAGGATATTCCATTGATAATGGTTGTGATCGAAGAGGTAAGCAGTGCAACATAGTCTGTATAAGTGATCTGTGCGTCCTCCTCGGCTGTTTCATTATAATCTGCAATACAGTCGGCAATTGCCTCTTTGTTTTCGAAGCTATCAGCGTAGATGCTGATAGAAGCAGGTGCGTCATAGCTGACTTTTCCGAATGCTTCCAGATTTTTCTCATATGTTGATTTGACATTATATGCCTTTGCAGCATCTGATGATTCAATTACAGGACTTGTCTGCGCTGTATCATTCGCGACATCAAAACTCAGCCCTGTCAGCACATTGATTTCCGGTGTATCCTCCTGTGCCGTAACCACTGCACTTTCATCTGTATGGTCAATAATGTACTCCGTAAGTTTTGAGGTATAACCAACTGCCGTGGAAATAGACGCGTTTTCTGCCTCTTCTTCCGCTTCTATTTTTTCTGCTGCAGATTCATATTCTTCAGCTGTGATAAGCCCCAGCTGATATAAAGTTCCCGCAGAGATTCCGTTATTTTCATTCAGCACAAGAACCACTTCGTCATAATTCTCCGGCCAGCTTCCATATAAAACGTCATAATTATCTGTTACTACCGGGCTGACTGTCTTATTATCTGTGCCTGCCATCAGTTCAGAGAAATTCTCAGCACCAGAGGAGGTATTTCCTAAAACAGCGGACATCATTCCTGCCTGACTGCTCACAGCTGACTGACTTCCCACCGCTGACTGGCTATTCACACCCGACTGGCTCTCCATTCCTGCCATACTGTCCATTTCGCTTTCATCCAGAAGCAACGCGTCAGTATCTGCATCACTGTTTACCAATACACCATCTTTATTGTTAGAATATACCTGGAAGTTCACATCATAAGTATAATTTACACCATGCTCTCCCAGATATTGCTGAATCTCACTATCCGGGTCATCCAGATACTTCTTAAACTCCGTTAAATTGTTTTCTACAATACTGGAGGCCATCTTTTCCCTGGCTTCCATATCTGAATAATCCGCGTAAACTGCAGAAAGGCTTGCAGATTCCGTATTTTCCCCATCTGTGTCACGCCTGCTCTCTATCATTTCCCTCCGCTGTCCCATCACACTGGAAATATCAATGGTCTGGGCACTGATGGTCAGGGGATAAGAAGCCATGGTATCCTTCTGGATATCGGAAATATAGGTGCTCATTCCTGTTGAAAGAGCCAGGATTAATGCAATCCCGATAATTCCAATTGAACCAGCCACAGAGGTAAGCAAGGTGCGTCCTTTTTTGGTGCGCAGATTATCGAAGCTGAGAGACAGTGCCGTGGAAAAGGACATGGAAATTTTCTTTCGCTTCTGCGGGACGGCAGGCGTCTCATCTGGTGTATATGGATTGGAATCACTGACGATCTGGCCGTCCAGCAGCTTTACAAGTCTGGTAGAATACCGCTCTGCCAGTTCCGGGTTATGGGTTACCATAATAACCAGCTTATCCTTCGCAATCTCCTTTAACAGTTCCATGATCTGCACACTGGTTTCACTATCCAAGGCTCCTGTCGTTTCATCCGCCAGCAGGATATCCGGATTGTTGATCAGCGCCCTGGCAATCGCCACACGCTGCATCTGGCCACCGGACATCTGATTGGGCTTTTTGTGGATATGGTCTTTCAGCCCTACTTTTTCCAGCACCTCAATCGCCCTCTGCCGCCGTTCCTTTTTGGAAACACCAGCCAGAGTCAGTGCCAGCTCTACATTCACAAGCACACTCTGATGCGGGATCAGATTGTAGCTTTGAAACACGAAACCAATGGAATTATTCCGGTAATAATCCCAGTCTGAATCCTTATACTTTTTGGTCGAAACGCCATTGATGATCAGATCACCGCTGTCATACCGGTCCAGTCCGCCGATAATATTTAACATGGTTGTTTTGCCAGAACCGCTTTGTCCCAGAATCGACACAAACTCATTTTCCCGGAAGCCTATGGATACACCTTTGAGAGCATCCTGCTTCACTTCACCGGTGACATAGGTTTTTACAATGTTTTTTAACTGAAGCATGTCGTATATTTCCTTTCGTGAGAATATGATGTCAGAGCACGCCACACTTTTCGGTAGCTTTCGCGCCTTCTTTACTGTCACAGATTGTTTCACAGTTATGCTGTTTCACGATCCGTCAGCCACGTTCCCGACTATAACATGCTCAGGTAAACTCAAGGACACGTCACCATAAACTGAAAATAAACGAAAAAATCCTCTATAAAATGTGCCAGATATGTATTTTGTTTATCTTGGTTTGTCCTTCCTATGATATACTTGTGTTAAATCCGGAGTATGTCCCACACTGCCAGATAGTAACCGTTTACGCCATACCCAGTAACACAAAATATGTGGACAAACCAAGCTCACAGACTGCAGAATTTTTTCATGACATACTTCAATCTAACCACACCCAAAAGAGAGGTTTCCTTATGTTTAATATACTTGTAGCAGAAGATAACCCAGACATGCGAGAGCTGTTCTGCACGGTTTTATCTGACAGCGGCTATCGCTGTCTCCCGGCTTCTGATGGATTAGAGGCTTTGGATATTATGGAAAAAGAATATATCGATCTGATCGTCGCAGATATCATGATGCCAAATATGGATGGCTATGAGCTTACCAGAACTCTTCGCGATTCCAAATGGGAGACTCCCATTTTGATGGTAACAGCCAAGGATCAGTTTGCCGATATGCAGCAGGGGTTCCGTGCCGGAACCGATGACTATATGGTGAAACCTGTTGATGTCCGGGAACTGGTTCTGCGGGTAGAAGCCTTGCTTCGCCGGGCAAAGATCTCCAGCGAAAAGAAGATCACCATCGGTTCTACCGTGCTGAATTATGATGCACTGACCGTAACCATTCATGGCAAAGAGACCATTCTTCCCCAAAAAGAATTTTACTTACTTTATAAACTGCTTTCCTATCCCAATAAGATTTTTACACGCCAGCAGCTTATGGATGAAATCTGGGGAATGTTTTCCGAGACGGATGAGCGTACCATTAACACACACATCAATCGTCTGCGTGACCGTTTCTCTGACTGCTCTGACTTCGAGATCGTTACCATACGTGGACTTGGTTATAAGGCGGTGAAAAAAGTTGAATAGAAACCCCCACTCCAGGCTCTGGCTGTACTTTACCGGAATTATTTTTGCCACTATTTTCGGCGTTTTCACCTTCATTACCCTGATCTGGCTCGCCCTGTTCCAGCTGAAGCTGATCCATGTAGATCCTCAGACCAAGCACATTCCAATTCTGCTGCTTTGCCTTGGCAGCACACTGCTTGGAACCATCATTGCATTGTTTGTGGGAAAGTTGATGATCCAGCCGATCCAGACTATGCGGGACGCTTTTAACGAGCTTTCCAGGGGGAATTTTTCCGTAAGGATTCCCACCGATCAGAAGGTGGATGAGATTCGGGAAATGGCGCTGCATTTCAATGCCATGGCCCATGATCTTTCCCACATAGAAACTCTCAGAAGTGATTTTGTTGCCAATGTTTCCCACGAATTTAAAACCCCCATCGCGGCCATTGAAGGATATGCAACCTTGCTTCAAAATCCAAATCTGACCCAGGAGAAATATGACCGTTATGTGCGGATCATTCTGGATAATTCCAGACGCCTTACTAATTTATCCACCAACATTCTCACACTTTCCAAGCTGGAAAATCAGGAAATGATCGTGGATAAAAAAGATTTCCGGCTGGACGAACAGATCCGGAAAGCCATCCTGACACTGGAAGGAAAGTGGGCTGACAAGAATATTGAATTTGACATGGAGCTTCCCAGGCAGATGTATTATGGCAGTGAAACACTCCTGTCACAGGTGTGGATCAACATTCTGGATAATGCGATCAAGCACTCACCTGCCGGTGGCACCATTCAGGTAACGATTTCCCGCATGGAAACAGGAATATCGGTAATCATTACCGATCATGGAGATGGCATGACTCCCGAAATGCAAAAACACATTTTTGAAAAATTTTACCAGGGTGACAATTCCAGGCAGGCAGAAGGAAATGGACTTGGACTGGCACTGGTTAAGCGGATCATAGATCTTTGCCAGGGCACCATTACTGTAAAAAGCCAGCCTGGTGAAGGCGCCGCTTTTTCTGTGTATCTTCCTTTATAGTTTACCGTAAGTTTTTCTTACTGTGGTATTCTGTAAGTCACCAGAGAATTAAGTTAGGAAAATATTATATGAGAAAGGAAAATGATTCATGGACATTTTACAGTTAATGAAAGAAAGACATAGTGTACGTCAATACAAAGACCAGCCGATCACACCAGAATTAAGAAGCACACTTACTGAGAGCATTTCCGAACTCAATCAGGAAAGTGGCTTGCATATGCAGGTATTTTTCGATGAGCCAGATTGCTTTGATTCCTTTATGGCCCACTACGGAAAATTTAAAGGTGTCTCCAACTATATCGCTATCGTAGGTTCCAGGCAGGATCAGGAAAAAGCCGGATATTATGGGGAAAAACTGGTTCTGGAATGCCAGAGCCTGGGACTGAATACCTGCTGGGTAGCTATGACCCACGGTAAAACAAAGGCAAAAATCGAAAAAGGTCAGAAGCTTCTGATCGTTCTCTCCCTTGGCTATGGGGCAAACCCAGGTGTTCCCCACAAAAGTAAGGGGCTGTCTGAGCTTAGCAAAGCAGACCAGGATACCGACTGGTTTCTTAAAGGAATGGAAGCTGTCAGCCTGGCTCCCACTGCCATGAACCAGCAAAAATTCCTGTTTGAGCTGAAAAATGGGAAAGTAACTGCCAAAGCCTTAAATGGTTTTTATTCCAAAATCGACCTTGGAATCGTGAAATACCATTTCGAAGCAGCCACAGGACACAAAGTGCTGTAAAAATAAACAAATAGAAATTGACAATAAAAATTGTATCCTATATAATCGTGAGTGTTCATCGGAGGGCAATTTGTTCAATTAGAAACAATAGCTGGATAAGATGGCAGACTGAGATGTCTGCTTTCCTATCCAGCTTTTTTGATATTAAGAAAAAAGGCCCAAAAGCTTTATCCATTTTACCCAATAATGCTTTTGAGCCTGTGCCCCCTCAAATACAAAGAAACAACGATTTACCTAGTAAATTTAAGGAGGTTCCAATGAAGAAAAACACATCCTTCACTGAAGGAAAAATCCTGCAGCCCTTGATCTTATTTGCATTTCCGGTATTGCTTGCCTTATTTCTCCAGGCTATGTATGGTGCTGTGGATCTGCTCATTGTAGGAAAATTTGCGTCCTCAGCTGATGTATCCGCCGTATCTACCGGTTCCCAGATCATGTCCACCCTGACAAACCTGATCAGCAGCTTTGCAATGGGAACGACCATTTTGCTTGGACAGCAGATTGGAAGTGGAAAACGGGAAGAAGGCGGGCACACCGTAGGAACTGCAATTCTCATGTTTGCCATAATTGCAGTGGTAATGTCCATCATTATGGTGATCTTTGCCCCCGGGATCAGCCGTATGATGAATGCGCCTGAGGAAGCCTTCCAGAAAACTGTCGATTATATCCGGATCTGCGGCGGCGGTATGCTGGTCATCGTAGCTTACAACCTGATCGGCTGTATTTTCCGTGGTCTTGGCGACTCCAACACACCACTTATCACAGTCGCTATCGCCTGTGTATTTAACATTGCCGGAGACCTGCTTTTATGCGCTGTTTTCCACCTTGGCACAGCAGGAGCTGCGATTGCCACTGTGTTTGCCCAGGCCATAAGTGTGGTGGCATCCCTGCTTTTTATCAGTAAAAAAGAGCTGCCCTTTGTTTTAAAGAGTAAAAATATCCGGATTCACAAAGCCTATCTGTGTAAAATGGTGGGCTTCGGTGCACCGATCGCGTTGCAGGATCTTCTGGTAAGCATTTCCTTCCTGATCATTCTGGCTATCGTAAATGCCATGGGAGTTATCGCCTCCGCAGGTGTAGGCGTGGCAGAAAAGGTCTGTGCTTTTATCATGCTGATCTCCTCTGCTTTTATGCAGTCCATGTCTGCCTTTGTAGCCCAGAACTACGGCGCAGGGCATATGCACCGGGCAAAAAAAGCGCTCCACTATGGCATCCTGGTATCATTCTCTGTTGGTGTGGTAATGTTCGTAATTACCTTTTTCCATGGAAATGTACTGGCGGGCATTTTCTCCTCTGACAAAGAAGTTATCCTGGCCGCAGCTGATTACCTGAAGGCTTACGCCATTGACTGTCTGTTTACTGCCATTTTCTTCTGCTACACCGGATTTTACAATGGTATTGGCAAGACAAGATTCGTTATGGTACAGGGAATTATCGGTGCCTTTTGTGTCAGAGTGCCGGTATCTTACATCATGAGTATCCAGGCCAGGCCCTCCTTGTTCCACATCGGACTGGCAACCCCAATGTCCTCTGTATTGCAGCTGATTCTTTGTGTGGGATTTATGCTTGTATTACAGAAAAAGGGTGTACTTGAAGACCGGAACTGATACTACTTTTAAATAAAAAAAGCCAGGTTATAACCTCTGAAAAAAGGTTTTAACCTGGCTTTTTTTATGCATTTTCTTTTGTCTTTTTCTGTGACACGATCAGTCCCACAAAAATCAGCACCGATCCAATAATGGAAGCCACCGTCATTTTCTCATGAAGCACAAACACGGACAGTACCACCGTTACCACCGGTGAAACATAAATATACACGCTTGTCTTCACCGCCCCAATCCATTTCGTTGCCAGATTCCAGAGTAAAAATCCCATAGCACTTGCACCAAGTCCAAGGAACAGGAAGTTCACTGCGATCTGGGGTTTCAGCATAATGCTCAGATCCCAGGAGGACTTCTGGAAGATCAACACCGGAATCAGGAACACGATTCCATAGAAATAAATACGCCTTGTCACTGCAACTGTAGGGTAATCCCACTCCCCAATTTTTTTCACCAGTGCAGAATATGCACCCCAGGAAATCATTGCCAGAAATGCAAGTCCATCTCCAAGGGGATTCAGGTTGAAGCTTTTCTGTCCGCTCATGCTGATCATAATAACACCAGCCATTGCGATTACGAAACCGATATAAAAAAACAGTCCGGATTTCTCATTCTTAAAGAAAAATCCAACCATCACCGCTACAAAAAACGGTGCACATGCCACGATAATCCCTACATTTGAAGCATACGTTAATGTCAATGCCGTATTTTCCAGCATGAAATAAAGCACGATTCCAAACAGGCTGGCTCCTGCAAACACCACCTCCTGCTTTGGATTCTCCAGCTTCAGATGATGGGGGTACACGATCAATAATGCCAGAAATGCCAGCACTACACGGGTAAATAAAACTTCTGAGGGCAAAAAATATTCAAGCAATACTTTGCTGGATACAAAGGTTGCGCCCCACATGATCTGGGTTCCGCAGGCAAGAACATGACCTGCGATCTGTTTTCTCTCTTCTGTCATTTCTTTTTAGCTCCTGTTTTCTTTCTCAAATAATTCAAGAAGATGCTTTATAGAATATTCAAAACATTTTTTCTTCAAAACGCATATAGAAATTCAAAAATCACTTCTTAAGATCCAACTTACGAACCAGAAGGTATTCTGACCAATATTTTTTCTCCGTTTCTCTCCACCATCGTCAGCACCGGAATGTGTTTTTTCCGCAGCATATGCACCACGGGGTACGCAGAAAAAGTAGTATTTCCAACGAAAACTGCCTCCGGTTTATACTTCAGGATCTCCTTCACCTGCTCTTTAACAGCTGCTTTCCACTCCTGTTTTTCCATCAGAACTTCTCCATAAATCCCCTGCATTTCCAGTTCTGGAAGTTGTGGAAAATCAATATGTACCACCTTTGCAGCCTGCAATTTGGGCAATTGCAGAAGCAGTTCATCCACAGAGATATCTCCGCCAAAATTCACCACAACCGGCTTTTCATGGAATTCTTTCAGGCTGATCTCGCATGCTTTTACCGCATCTTCCAGGGTTCCGGCTGTCATAAGAAAGCCGCCCTTATGGCAGAATCCGGCACTTTCAAGCCCGGTCACACGCACCAGGTCTTCATTTTCCAGCCCCAGCCATTCCACAGGAAAGCTGCATTTATAATTTAGGGAATACTCTTTTTTCTGCGGCTGAATACAATAACCACCTCTGTTAGATGGGAAAATAACAAAGGCAATTTCCGTCTCTGATAAACGTTTCTGGCAAGGCACAAACTCCGGAAGAATAAGGATTTTTGCCTCTTTTTCTGCCGTTTTCCCAGACTGGATTTCCTCTTCATGAGCTTCCAGAAGCTCTTCCACACGTTTATCCGCACGTTCATTTCCACGATACCGTTCGAACTTATTTTCCAGGATCATTCCTGCTACACTGACTGCCTGGAAAAAGGCCTGATCATTATTTCCCTGTGCATCCCAGGCCGGATTAAAGTTTCCGATCAGGGTTGCCAGCTCATTTTTCTCACCGGTATTATCATTATTATCCAACGGCTGAACGAAAGACTGATCGAATTTTTCCGCCAGTTCTTCACCTAAAATTTCCTCTCCAAGAGCTTCCCAGAGAAGTCCAAATGCCGCGTAAGGGACTCCATTTTCACGGATACGGCTGTCCTTCTGATGATGGTCATACTGCC
Source organism: Clostridia bacterium (assembly GCA_029101305.1). Classification (GTDB taxonomy): domain Bacteria; phylum Bacillota; class Clostridia; order Lachnospirales; family Lachnospiraceae; genus Blautia_A. The sequence goes on from JAQXQS010000114.1 coordinate 49,674, forward strand.
CACGGCCGATGTCAAACACGACTCCTTCAAAATCCTCCGGCACCTTATTTCCCCTGGTAATGCTGATCTCCGGGTTCAGATACAGCAGTAATGCTGCGGAAAATACGTCATCCGCATGGAATTTTCCACTGTGGGTGAAGGCACTGGCATTGTTTCTTTTTATCTGTTCAAGTAAATGATTCATAAAGTTTTCCATTCTTTCTATTACCAACTTTTTATTGCATCCAGATAACGTACATTTCATACGCAAACTTTCAGATGTGAAAGATATCCTTACAGATTTTACCATAAGACGTAAACAAAATAAACGCCGTTTTTTGTCTGATCACCCCTGAAAAAATTTCTCAACAAAGCTTTTTCTGTATCACCTCTTATAATTACGTGGTATACTCTTTGTTAGTTTGTTCTAACTATATAAATAAAGCAATCGCTCATATAACGCATTCGAAAATATATGTGTTTATTATGAAATTCCCAATGCAAAGAAGGTATCTTCGTGCCCTTAAGCTTAACCGAATTCAACCATTTCTACATCATTAACAAAGTCTGCGGACTGGAAAAACAGCGACATTATCTGGAATCCCTGGGATTTGTGCCAGGTACCCAGGTTACGATTTTATCCGAATTGCACGGCTATTATGTGGTGATGATAAAAGGAAGTAAGATTGGCCTGGATAAGGACCTGGCAAAGAAAATTATCGTGTATGCAGGCTGAGGCCGCCATGAATATAAGACTTATCTGGCAATCTAATAACTTATAACTGTGAAAGCATTGGACAGTTACTAACTTTTATTACTAAAACGTGTTTTTTGGTGTCAGTTTCTCTGTCCCCAGACTTCACGTCAGTTATGATTTTACGGAGAAATGTATGGAAAGAAATAAAACAATCATGAAACTCTGCTATTTGCAGACAGCACTTTATATCGTATTTTTAATCTCATTGGTCGCACATCATAAATATAACAGGAACGGAAAAATCTTCGCTCTGCTGGTAATTTTATCTCTTGTTGGATGTGCCGTTTCCCTTACGCTGGCAGATTATCTCAGAACCATGATCCAGAACTCTGGCTTTGATGTGGCTGGAGTCCACGACAAGAAATCTCTGGAAAAGAAGCTTCTTCAGCTTCAAAATGCAGACGATACACTGGATGTGGGAATCATGATGTTCGATCTGAATAATCTGAAAAAAATCAACGACACCTATGGGCACGAACAGGGAGATGTGTTTATCCAGACCTTTGCTTCTTATCTTACCCGCATTCTCACTGAGGATAGTTTTCTCGCCAGATTCGGTGGAGATGAGTTTGTGATCGTCCAGAATCATGCCACCTGGTCCCAGCTGGAGCAAATGAATATCCAGCTCCAGACCATGCTGGATGCCTACAATCAGACAGCGGATCACCCCATCAGTTATGCTGTTGGATACGATATCAGCTGCAAAAACCACTACTATCTGATCATGGATCTTTTGCAGATCGCAGACCAGAAAATGTACCAGGACAAACGCTATAAAAAGGAAATTCTTGCAGGAAAAACACAAGCGCATTTCCGTTCCCGTCTGGTTGAAAGCATCTCCACAGAATCCCTGAAAGAGAAGCTTTTTACCATTTTAACCAATAGCAATGGTGAAAAGAAATATGCTTTTTTGATGACAGATGTAAATAATTTTCATCTGATCAATGATTACTGGGGATACGAAACGGGTACTGATATTCTGAATTTTATCCTAAAAAAACTCGAACTTTTCCCGAAAACTTTGTTCGTCAACCGCTATCATTCCGATATTTTTGTCAGCATTATTGACATCACCGGACAGGAATATGCAGATGTAAAAAAGGAAATCACTGCCTATAATAAACAGACTGCGCAGGAAGTTCTTGGCAGTTATCCGGTGAATTATTTTTCCCTGAATACCGGAATTTATTATCTGGAAAATGGTCAGATTCCCTGCGATGAGATTATTTCCCATACGAATATCGTACGCAGAAAAGCAAAATCTTCTCTCCTTGGAGTATGCGAATACACAGAAGAAATTGCCCTGGAAGAGCAAAAAAGAGCAGATACGATCCACTCTTTTCAGGAAGCACTTTCAGATAAAGAATTCCAGATTTATTTCCAGCCTAAGATCAATGGAAAGGAACAGAAAATCGCCAGTGCAGAGGTTCTGGTACGCTGGAAACGAAGCAATGGAGAACTCTGGTTTCCGGATAGTTTTCTTCCTATACTGGAAGAAACTGGTGAGATTGAAGCTTTGGATTACTATGTTTATGAGGAAGCTTTCCGATGGCTTGCTGCCCGAAAGGAATCTGGTCTTAAACTGATTCCTTTATCCTTAAACGTATCTCCGGTGCATTTCCGGAAGATTCAAACCTTTACCAGAAAGGTTATGGAACTGATCCAGAAATACCAAATTTCTTCCCAGTATCTGATTTTTGAGATCACAGAAACTACCTATATCCATAATATTGAATCAGTCAACCAGATGATCCGGTTCTTCCATGACCAGAATATCCGGATCTCCATGGACGACTTCGGTTCCGGCTATTCATCCTTAAATACTTTAAAGGATATCCTGTTTGATGAGGTCAAAATTGACAAAAGATTCCTGTCTGACGACCTGACCGAAAAGGGAAAAATCGTACTTCAGGAGATCTTCCATCTGCTGAAACGAACCCATAAATTTATCGTCTGCGAAGGAGTGGAGACGAAAGATATGGTGGATTTTCTGGTTGAAGAAGGCTGTGATGAATTACAGGGATATTACTATTATAAGCCTATGGAAATGAAAAAATTTGAGAAATTGATTGCGTAAATTTCTTACTTTTTCATCTTTACCAGTTCTCTTCTCGCAAATATCACCGCCAGTACAAAGGCAGCTCCATCCGCAATTGGTCCCGCATACATCACCCCGTCAATTCCCATAAGCAGGGAGAAGATCAGGATCAGTGGCAGTAAAAACAGTACCTGTCTGGTCAGAGACATAACGATTCCAAGCTTCGCTTTTCCGATAGAAGTGAAGAATCCGGAGGACATAGGCTGGATTCCATTGGCAAATGTCATGAACATAAAGATCTTCAGATAACGCTCTGCAAACTGGAAATAAAGGTCACTTCCAGTTCCGAAAATGCTGACGATCTGGTGTGGAAACAGCTGAAAACAAATGAAAAATATGGTAGCAATCACAGTACATGCAGTCACTGAATAACGGTATGTAAGCCTTACCCGGTCATACTTAACGGCTCCATAATTGAACCCCCAAATTGGCTGACAGCCCTGGGAAATACCAATACAGATTGCCATAAACACCTGGTTTACCTTGGAAATAACCCCTACGCAGGCAATGGGAATATCACTTCCATAGACGGACATTCCACCATAATAGCGCAGAATATTATTCATTACGATCTGCACAACAGCCATGGCAATCTGGTTAATACATGCCGCCATTCCAAGAGAAACAACGGCCTTCAGGCAAGTAAAAGAAGGCTTCAGCATCCCCGCTTCCATATACATTTTGCGGAATTTCCAGAAATATATGACTACCAGGATTCCGGAAACAACCTGTCCGATCACGGTAGCCCAGGCAGCCCCTTTTATTCCCCATCCAAAGCCGAATATAAACAAAGGGTCCAGAATCGTATTGATAATCGCACCTGTAAGTACACAAGTCATAGAATATGTAGGACTTCTGTCTGCACGTACAATGTGGTTGCCGCCAATGGATAAAATATAAAAAGGCAGTCCCACTGCTGTTATGCCAAGATAATCTACAGCGTAAGGCATAACATCCTTCGTTGCCCCGAATAAGCTAAGCAACGGACGCAAAAATAGCAGGACGATAACAGCTAAGATTGCACCCATAATTACCAGGGAAGACAGTCCTGTTCCTGCAATGGAGCTGGCCTTTTTCTCCCTTCCTGCTCCCATTTCCAGGTTATAATTAGATGCACTTCCGATTCCAAGAAGAAGTGCTAATGCAGTGGCAATAGTCGTCACAGGAAATGCCACATTGGTAGCTGCATTTCCCAGCATTCCCACACCCTGACCGATAAAAATCTGGTCTACAATATTGTACAATGCACTGACCAGCATACTGATAATTGCCGGAATAGCGAACTTCGTGATCAAGCCGCCTACCGGCGCTGTTCCCAGGGGATTCTGCCCCTGATTTATCTCTTTTGTTTCCAAAAATATTTCTCCTCCTATAATTCCAAGCCCTGGAGCCTGTTTGAAAAATCATTCCTGCAATCTGCACATCCCAATTTACAGTATATTTCATCAGAATTCGACCTGCGTAATCCAACTACAACGCTCTCATCCGGACAAATTCCCTCGCTAATTATGATACCCCACTTGCCAAAATCCTTTCTCAAGCATGCTCTGAAATATTATGTTTATCCGAAAATGCTATACCAGACACTCTGCTTACCACATAAAAGGTGGCATGGGCTTCCGCGTCCGTCAATGGGATATTGACACGATCCGGATAATTTCCCTGGAGCATGCCATAATCGGTAGTAAAGCAGGGAAGAGAAGATGCATTGACCAGCTCATCAAACACAACCGGATCAGGCTGCACCAGGAATTTAGATGCAGGCATTTTTTCCCGGCAGAAAGTGTCCCAAAAGCCAAGCTCTGTGCGCAGTAAGAAATTAAACCCATTAATTTCAGTACAAGTCAGTGAATGATATTTCGCCAGATCATGCCCCGGTGGTACACAGACAAACAAATTTTCCCTCATAAAAGCCTTCGCCCCTTCAACAGGAAATGGCAAGATAGCAATGTCGCAGGAACCGTCCTCCCAGGCAGCCAATACCTCATCGTTCTGACAGATAACAGATGACACGATCGTACCTGGCTGAAGGATATTCAGCTTTTGCTGTAATTCCCACAACGGCGCTGGAGCGCAAGAACGGATCACAATCGTCCTCTGACGCTGATCGAAATCCTGCACCTGCTGCACACTCTTCCTAGCTTCCTGCAAAAGTCTCCTTGAAACTTCCACAGCCTCTTCCCCCGTCTTATTCAATTCGATCCGATTCTTTCCCCGGGTAAAAAGTGCAACTCCAAAAGCATCCTCCAGATGCTGCATCGAACGGGTGACAGAGGGTGTGGAAATATGAAATTCTTCTGCCACACGGCTTAGTGTCCCAAGGTCAGCAAATGCTACCAGCTGACGTAATTCATATAAATCCAGCATATTCTCCTCCACACATTTCATATTATGAAAAGCAGTTTGCGTTATCAATAATGTACAATATCAAAGAATGGTTGTAAAGTATGAATTGTAATAAATTGCATGTGAGCCAAAAGCAATACCGCTGTTCATTTTATGCACAGAAAAAGTAAGTCCATCACGGTACACATCATGCATGGGAACAGTAAAATTGTCACGATTCGCTTCATGCACGGAAGCCGCAAATTATCACAGTTTAAAATCACCTATTAAAACAGGAGGTATTATTTTATGGAATATGTTACTTTGAATAATGGAATCAAAATGCCTAAGCTTGGTTACGGTTTATATCAGACACCGCCAGAAGATACAAAACGCTGCGTGCTGGATGCGATTGATGTTGGATACCGCAGCATTGATACTGCACAGGCTTATGGTAACGAAGAAGGTGTCGGTACCGCAATTGCCGAATCCGGTCTGCCTCGTGAAGAGTTCTTCCTTACCACAAAGGTATGGATCTCAAATGCAGGCTATGAAGCTGCAAAAGCTTCCATCGAAGAATCCCTGAAAAACCTGCGCACAGATTATCTTGACCTGCTTCTTATTCACCAACCATTCGGAGATTACTACGGCACTTACCGTGCTATGGAAGAAATGTATGAGGCTGGAAAGCTCCGCGCCATCGGTGTTTCCAACTTTGGACCTGACCGTTATCTGGATATCCAGCATTTTGCAAAAATCAAACCAGCAGTCAACCAGGTGGAAACTCATGTATTCCAGCAGCAGAAGGTTGCCAAAGAATATCTGAAAAAATATGGCTGCCAGATTGAGTCCTGGGGACCATTTGCAGAAGGCCGCAAGGATATGTTTACCAACCCGGTTCTGACTGAGATTGGCAAAAAATATGGAAAAACAGCTGCACAGACAGCACTGCGCTTCCTGCTCCAGAGTGATGTTGTCATCATTCCAAAGTCCACTCATAAGGATCGTATGCAGCAGAACTTTGAATTGTTTGATTTTGCACTGACAGAAGAAGATATGGCTGCTATTGAAGCTCTTGATGGAGGGGAAAGTTTATTCTTCTCACATTATGATCCGAAGACAGTGGAGTGGTTCATGTCTATTGTTTAAGCTTTATAATATCTAGAATAAAGGAATTACGGAAGTAGCTTAATTGCGGAACAATTTATGTCATCAAATTTGAGTAAGCTATTTTCTCACCTTTTCTTAGATACTTACAAAAATGTGCGTCCGACAATATCGTCGAAACGCACATTTTTGTCCACAACTATTCTGAGCTATTCTCCAAAATGCTTCACATTTCGTCGGTGTGACATAATTCGCCAAATACACTGTAAAATGGCATATATCAATTAGCAGCCGGTCACAGAAGCGATAGAACTTCTCCAATATCACCCTCTATACAAATCGCCTGATTCTGCAGTTCCAACGGGCACGCAGCATCCCTGTAATTGATACAGCAATACACTGCAGACGGATTCTCTGCTGTCATCTGCCAGAACGGGTATTTCACAATGCCGGGCGTGTTATAGCCAACCCCTAACTCCAGAAAAACCATCCTCATTCCTTTATGCCTTCTGACAAAATCGTCATATCTGAAAGCGGCTTTATGCCATCCATCATCTTCCACAAAGGTGCTGTCAGCACGCAGATTCATGGTCATTGGTGCACCGCACTTCGGACAGTGAGGAACCAGCTGGGAGGGTACTTTCATTTTTACAGAACCTGTTGAAAAAACATTGGAAGAATCCTCCAACGAGCGATTAGAAGCACTTCCGGAAATAGAATTTTCCGGCAAAACAAGCGTTCCATCTTCTGCGATCTTATATCCTTGCGCCTCTACCATTTTTTTCACGATTTCTTCATTATCATAAGTATCATGATGACATGGCTTACTGCACTGCAAGAGGCCGTAATCGCCCTGGGTATAAAACAGTCTGTGCTTATCAAATCCAGCCTTCTGGAAGCAATGATCCACATTGGTAGTAAGTACAAAATAGTCTTTGCCCTGTACCAGCTTCAGCGAGTCTTCATAAACCGGCTTCGGCGCATCCATATAACGGTTGATGTAAATATATCTGCTCCAATAAGCCCAGTACTCTTCCAAAGAATCAAAGGGATAAAAGCCACCGGAATACATATCTTTAAAGCCGTATTTCGCCGCGAAATCGGAGAAATATTTTGTAAATCTTTCTCCTGTATATACGAATCCTGCGGATGTAGAAAGTCCGGCTCCGGCTCCGATAAGCACTGCATCTGCTTCCTGGATTACTGTTCTTAATTTTTCCATTTTTCCCTGATATTTCCTGTTGGATAAAGTTTCTTTATCACCAAATATATTATTATATATCGTCATTTTTTCCTCTTATATTCAATACTACCAGTCATGTTTTCAAACAGGCTCTAAGCTCTTGTCAACAATTTCTTATATATTTCCAAATCCAGATTTTTAAATACATTAAAGATTACTTTCTTCACACTTGTCTCTTTCTTCAGAAATTCCTGCACGGTTTTCACTGCAATTTCCGCTGCCTTTTCATTTGGAAAATGAAATACACCTGTAGATATGCAGCAAAAAGCAACGCTCTCCAGGCCATTTTCTGCTGCCAGCTTCAGGCAGGATTCATAGCAGCTTGCCAGTAATTCACAGTCTTCTTTCCGTAATTTTCCATTGATAATAGGACCAACTGTATGGAGAACATATCTGCATGGAAGATTAAATGCAGGTGTGATCTTCGCCTGACCGGTTGGCTCATCATAACCCTGTTTTTCCATGATCTCGCCACACATAAGCCGCAGCTGGACTCCTGCAAAAGTATGGATGCAATTGTCGATGCAGGCATGATTTGGTGCATAGCAGCCTGTCATTCCACTGTTCGCTGCATTTACGATGGCGTCACAATGCAAGGTCGTAATATCGCCCTGCCATACATAAATTCCAGGCTGAACGGGCTGTAATTCATCCAGTTCCACGATTCCTTTTGCCTTTGTTTCCTCTGTCAGATATTCATCCTGAACCTGTAGAAATCTGGGATTTATCTTTCGCGGCGGACGTACATTCATAAGAACACGAAGAAGCAGCTTCTGGTCTTCTTTTTCCCGGGGAATGGTCATCGTACCGTAATTTTCGTTCTCCCGTTCCTTTAAAAGCTCCTGTATTAAAAAGATTCGTCTTTCGTTTTGGTTCATGGCTGTCATTCCCTTCTAATATTAATCATCAGGCTCTTCTTACAATTACCTGCTTCGGGCAGGTTTCCGCACATCTTCCACAGTGCAGACAATGATTCTGGTCAATTTCTACAGGAATTTTATCTATATTGATACACTTTTGTGGACAGACTGAATAGCATAGTTTACAGCCGATACAGCCATCTCCTACATAGTAGCCGCCCTGGGTTTTTACCGCATTTCCAATCACAAAGCTATCTCTTACAATGTGGGATGGCTCGCTGATGTCAAAGTATTCCCCTTCTGCTTCATACAGCTTAAAAACCTCCAACGCTGACCTTGTATCTCCAGGATAAATCCCCTGCATATATGTATTTTTTTCAAATATTTCATCCAGCTTCTCACTGCCGATGTTGCGGATTTTTCCACGAAGTGAGATTGAAATTTTGTCCTTTGTTGCAGACAGCGCGATATATTTCTGTTCCATCAGCTGTGTATAAAAAGCCTTCCCTTTCGCAGTAAGAAAATACACGCCATCCTCATCCCAAAGCATCATATCGATCACCCGTGTCTGAGGATGACTGTCAGCTCCAATTGTAGCAATTGTTGTGGAGTGTATCTGCTCCACCAGTATTTTCAGATAATCTTTTTTCTCCATAACAGCCCGCACCTTTCTACTCTATATATGAAAATATTTCATTTAATCTCTTTTACAAAAATGATGTTATAGGCAAAAGAGCTTTGCCCATAACATCATGAAGTTCATATTCCAGGCACAAATTAGTGCATTCCTTTTAAAACCGGTCTGATCTGCTTATAGGTTATCATAGTGAATCCGCCAATTACAAGACCTTTTAGCAGATTAAACGGAAATGCATTGTACAATACAATGTCAAGTTTTGTTTTTATAAAAGGAAGAAATTCTCCGAAAGAAGCAATCAGCTGGTCAAGCGGCATGAAATTTTCAAATAATGGCAAAAGAATAAAATAATTCGTTACTGCTGCCACGATTCCCATTGCAAAGCTACCTGCAACACAGGCGATTCCTGCTCCTTTTTTCGTTTTCTTATATTTATATATGAAGCCAGCTGCAGCTACATAAGATGCTCCCATAAGGAAATTGGCAAGCTCGCCGATTCCACCGGTGGAGCTGGAAAGCAGCTGCAGGGCATTTTTTACAAGTTCAACTAAAAGCCCGCAAAGAGGGCCAAATGCAAAAGCTCCGATCAGTGCCGGATAATCCGAAAGATCCATCCTTGCAAAAGATGGTGCCAACGGCACCGGAAATTCCAGAAATGCCAGAATGTATGCGATTGCTGCCAGTACAGCGGTCATTGTCAGCATTCTTACATTTATATTTTTTTTGTTCGTTATTTCTATATTTACTGTTTCTGTACTCATTTTTTTCTCCTTTCATCCGGACTTTACCGTCGGTTACGGAATTGCACCGTATCAGCCGCCAAAATGGGCTCGCAGACTATACTGCCGGTCAGGAATCGCACCCTGCCCCGAAGAACTTGATTTTTATTTTTGTTTTGTATCTTATTTTATTTCTTGGCTTATTACTTCTCATTTGGAGCAGAGTTACCTTCTTCTTTCACCATCACAAAACAATACAGACTATTAATATAGAGAAATTTTTCTATCTATAATAAGTAATTCCAATGGAAGGTTTATTTCCATAAAAGGCAACCACTGCTCCACTCTTCACTCAATACATACATGAAACTATATTCATATTCTCATCATCCAATTTTAAATATCTAAAGCTTTTACACTTGGCCATGTTCGAAAAATATTAGGAGTTATTTTCAAACACGCTCTAAAATTTAATCTATGAGATTTATGAATGTTCTAACACTATTTATTTGAATCTATTAAAACTCATATGGTGGATTTCCGGAGAAATCAGCAATAACACCGTGTGCATTTTCCAGGTAAAATACCTCGAAGATTGGGTTATCAGCAGTCTGATACTGACCTTTTACGATTGGGTTTGCAATACACATTTCTTTTACTGCCATATTGTTTTCAAATACTGCTTTTCCGTGAAGGCGGATCCATGCATATTCCGGGCTGGAAGTGGAAATCTCGATTTCCGGATTTTCCTGCATATCTTTGTAAACGTCCTTTGTGTTATTTGTGCAGAACCATAATTTTCCATCCATCTCACCAGCGAACATGAACGGACGGCATTTTGCCTTTCCATCACGACCTACGGTTGCAAGATACTGTACAGGGTTTGCGTTTAAAAATTCTACTACTTTGCTCATTGTAAATTCCTCCATTTATTTTTCTTTTGGGTTTTGAAAGGGGGCTTCCTTTTTCTGAAAAATTCTTCCTTTTAAAAGCTTTTCTTTTTAAAAGTTTTTCTTTCCTAAAAGGTTGTTTTTTCCTTTCGATGAATTTATAATAAGCCCATACAGACCAAACGTAAAGTAGGCACAATATTGTGCTATAGTTACCAAAATGATACCATTGACTGATACCAAAGAATACTATTGTGTAAAACAGGAGGTTTCCCATGGAAAATTCAACCACTACATCTTCAAAGCAAACTATCCACGAACTTCCAGCCTGCCCGGTGGAAACTACTCTCACCCTGATCAGTGATAAATGGAAGGTTCTCATTCTCCGTGACCTTATGCCTGGAACTAAGCGTTTCGGCGAGCTGCGCAAATCTATTGGACATGTGACTCAGAAGGTTCTCACAGCTCAGCTCCGCCAGATGGAGGAATCCGGGCTGGTTTCCCGTAAAGTCTACGCTGAGGTTCCACCCAGAGTAGAATATACCCTTACTGACCTCGGCTACAGCCTAAAACCCATTCTGGATGCAATGTGGGACTGGGGAGAGAATTATAAGAAGCAGAATGCATAATAGCAGTAAAAATGAAAGAAGTGTTACAATAGACCGCCACATATGGTCTTTCCTAAAAAAAATTTCCCTTAAGTAGATTTTGGTTATTTACCTTGTCTACTTAAGGGAAATCTATCAAATAAAATACTCACTTCCAGGTACCAAGTTTTATATTATTTCACTTGTCTCCCTCAAAGGGAGCATATCATTTCCTGACACCTCCATATTTTTATTGGTGACTTAGGTATAACTGTTCTGGATTTTTTGTACAGTCTTTATTTCTTTGCCCGCAATCTTACCGCCATATACTCTTTCCCCGGCAGCTGCACTCTGAATTTCCCCTTATGTACACCACCATCTGTGATGGTCATTTCCCAGGTATCAATAATCTCCACCTGATACTCTGTGGTATCATCAAAATAGAAGTCACGGAAGCCTGGACGCATAAAGCTGTAATAATAGATAAAATAATCTTTTCTTGCAGGAAACCCTGCAGCCCGGCATGCTACCTCATCCCATTTGCATGGCATCGGTTCCACTCCAAGGCCTGGTGTTTCTTCCATGATCTGTGCCAGGAATTTAATACGTTCTGGTGAGGTTCCGTGCAGAACTCCGCCATGGGACCACCAGAGAATGCGGTCCGGACTAAGGTAGGTTTCCCCGTGTCCCGGGTATCCGCCACGGCAAAATGCCTCCCAGAATCTTCTTGTCATTTCCTCTCCACTGATATTTCCCCAGCCAAACTGAATGTTTCCCTCATAGCAGATTTCATCCAGAACTACCGGCTTGTGGTACTTCTCTCTCCAATCATTCACCAGCTCAGAGGAACGGTAGGTTTCGGTTCGCTGGATGCTGCAATGAGTCACCCATGGGCGGTTATAATCATAATAATCCTTGCAGTTATGGACTGATCTGAGATGATGATAAGAATCCTTTTCGCAAATAATTTTCGCATATCTTTCCCAGTCAGCAAGGGTTTTCTCTTTCATCAGGTCGTACTCATTTGCCAGGGACCACCACACATTCCGGTATGCCGAAAAACGGGCCAGCACATACTTCCAATAGCGGTCATCATCCTCTGCTTTCATCATGGAAAATCCCCATCTGTCATAAGGATGCATCACGATCAGATCAGCTTCAATTCCAAGCTTCATAAGTGCCTGAATGCACTTCTCGATGTGCTGGAAATGCGCCGGGTTAAATCTGGTAAAATCCCAGTCGTTTCCAGGTGCACAGCCATTATATTCTGCAAAATTCTCCTCATTTAATACAGAGCTGTCACATGGTGTTCCTTCATAGGGATAAGTGATTGGCTCATGAAGATTATAGTCGTAATGCTTGGGAAAAATACAGAAACGGATCTTGTTAAATGCATTTTCTTCCAGAGTTTTCAAGGTCTGCTTCTGTAATTCTTCATTCTGCAGATTCCATACATAGCAGGTGGTTCCGATACAGTGATATGGCTTGCCATCCTCATATGCCAGGTAGTATGTGCCTGCAACACGGACTGGGCCATGGTTGTCTGCTGACGGAGTTGTAGCAGTAAAGCTGCCAGTTTCATTATTTTCATGTTCTGATGTTTTGCCTCGATCAGCTGTTTTTTCCGCATTTCCAATTTCAAAGGATGCCTCAATCTCAAAGTTATATGTATCCTCAAAAGAAGGCATAAACCTCACCTTATAAATTCCATTCCCATCATAAAAACCATCCACTGTTTTTTTCTCGTTTTTGCACTCAAAAATTCCCCGGATCCACTGGTCGCAGAACGGATTCCCCTCCTTCGGGCCGGTCACTGTCACTTCAAAAACGCCCCATTTTTCCACTGTTTTTGCATAGCTTATTCCCATAGTTTTTTGCTCCTCCTAACATACAAAAGCCTATACTTTCTGGTATCATCATACCCCAGAAAGCATAGGTTCTGCAATGCTACTTTATTATGAAAATGTTAGAATTTATTAGTAAAAATTATTCCTGATCAATACAGCCTTTTTAATACAGCTTCATTTCAAAATAATCAAAATCCGCATACCGTCTCAACCCTGTCATATCATGGCAATACATTCCGAAATGTGCCCCAGTGAAACCATCACTCTGCTCATCTGTAAGGATTTTGGTCGGCAGTTCTGCCAGTTCTTTATACTCTTTTCCATCCAGAGAGTAGAAAAACTTCGCATACAGACCTTCCTGGGTTGTCACAACCCGCAGGAACAATGGTGTTTCTTCTGGAATAGAAATTTCCGGAATCACGTCTGTGACGTCAAAATGATCGCTTTTTATCAGGCGAAGCTTGGCCGGACTTTTCAGATCCAGAGTCTGATTTCCAAACTCTTCGTCTCTGGTTTTTACCAGGAGATAGAAATTACCGGTATCATACATGTAGGCAAGACCTGCCATCTGCTCCCGGCAGGTCGGGGTGAATTCAACACATGTTTCCACCTGTACATGACGCTCCATCTGTCGTCTTGCCACCAGGCTTACGTTATAACAGGAGTTCAGGGATTCCTGTCCGTAGAGGCGCAGGTAGCCTGGGCGCTCTGTCAGACTTGTGTAGCTGTCATAAGGCTGACGCAGGGAGGTATAACGTACATCCAGATATTCCGATGTAACAATTTCATTTCGTTCTATCTTCTCCCACAAAGCACTGTCATGTTCCACGCAGCTTCTTTGAACCTCGGATGAAAGAGTAGCAATATCAAAATCATCTCTTCCGTAGTCTTTTCCCGCTTCCTCAGGGAAAATACATTCTGCAAGTCCCACAGGCTCTTCCGTTTCCCACTGTCCGAAGTTACCACCGCAGGCCATTCTCAGCCAGCCCTCTTCGTTCCATACCATTTTCTGGATTGCAGTTTCACGGCCTAATACACACTGCCTGCTGCCTTTCGGCGGTCTGCTGCAAAGATGAACCATATACCACTCGCCATTCTGGGTGCACACAATATCTGCATGTCCACAACGCTGCAGCTCATCTGGATTCTCCATATCTGAAGTCAGCACCGGGTTCCCCGGATCTTCCTCATAAGGTCCCCAGATGGATTTCGCACGGGCCATTGTCACCATATGATCATAACCGGTTCCGCCTTCTGCCATTAGCAGATAATAATATTCTCCAATATGATAAATATGCGGTCCCTCTGTATAGCCTCTTCCTGTTCCCGGAAAAACATTTTTCGCTTCTCCTACCAGACATTCCTGTGCCGGATCATACTCCTGCACCAGAATTCCCTTGAAATTATTGATCATATTTACAATGTACATTTTCCCATCTGTGTCATGGAAAACAGAGGGATCAAAACCTGAACTGTTCAGATAAACCGGCTCAGACCAGCCACCACGGATATCTTTCGATTTCACCAGATAGTTATGTGTATTAAAAAGTCCGCCTGTGCGGGTCTTCACATCTGTATAGATCAGCCAGAAATACTCTCCGTCCCAGGAGATATCCGGTGCCCAGACACCGCAGGAATCTCCTTCTCCCACCATGTTCAGCTGACTCATTCTGTTCAGCGGAGATGGAAGCTGCTCGTAATGTTTCAAGTCTTTTGAATGGTAAATTTTCACTCCCGGCCACCACTCAAAGCTGGAATTTGCAATATAATAATCATCCCCTACACGGATAATGCTTGGATCCGGACAAAAGCCCGGAAGGATGGGATTATGGATCATTTTCGGTTTCCTCCTTGTGTTGATTTTCCAATGCTTTCATTGCTATATATTTTACCATAGTTTCCATCTGCTGTAATCCATTTTATAAAATCATTGATATTTATTCTGCTACGCATGTTGCTGTTCAAAGCCAGCCATTTTGACAATTTTACTTGCCACCAGATGTCAGATGTGCTATATTTAATTAAAGAAAGGGAAGCCAACGACACACGGCCTACCTTCCGACAATGAATACTTAAATGCTTTTCAGCATCAGCCGTTCACTATTGGGAGTAGTGGGCGGCTATTTTCTTTTCCCAAAGATCGTATAGCACAATCCTATGAGAGCTACAATGAAGATACCTATCTGGATCAAATCCGAATATGTGTGAGAAATTTCATATACCAGTTGGTTTTTACAGCTTAATGTGTTATTATGTTAAAGTGTCAGGCTTAATGAGAAAACTTCTCTATACCTAAGCCCTGACGAAACGTAACGGATTAGGGAGTACATAGAACAAATGAACAGAGAAGAAGTATTTGAGAAAGCATTGCGCTCATATTCTGCCTATTATGACATTAACAGGGAGACACCTGAAGCGCCATTTCAAGCGGAAGCCGCTTTTCATTCCCATAGTGACGCCTATTTTCTGGTAAAAAGTGCCACCCTGGGGGAAGCAGAGTCTCACGAATACGTTTTTTTTGCGTCATCTGAAAATCTGGATGCATCTCTTTTGGCAGATCTGGATCATGCCGCCTGGGAGAAAGGGATTTCCCGTGTAAAGCCACATGCTAATCACCGCAACACCGACGTCACGTTGATCGTGATCGCTGATTCCGTTACAGAAGAAGCCGGAAAGCTGGCGCGGGCTCTCAAGCATTACAAGAGTTACCGCATGAGTCTCCAGGGCTTCAGTCATTACCACCTGATTGTTGTAGATCTTTCCTCAGGGAAAACCTTCTGTAACCGGCAAGGGCGCTCTCTAAGAAAAATCTTTAACAAACTATGATGCCAAGGGTTCCAAAGTCAAAAAGCTGTTCGTGCTTGCACGATAAAGCTTTTGACCTTGGAACCCTAACATCCATATTAAACTCCCACTGGGAAAGGAGAGAAACAAAAATGACAGCTATATTGATCATTCTGGCTGCGATCGTACTGCTCCTGATCGGTTATGTAGGCTATGGCTCATGGCTTGCAAAGCAATGGGGCATCGATCCGAAGAAGCCAACACCAGCCCATGAAATGGAAGACGGTGTTGACTATGTGGCAGCCAAACCAGCAGTTCTGATGGGACATCATTTTTCCTCTATCGCAGGTGCAGGTCCTATCAACGGACCAATCCAGGCCGCAGTGTTTGGATGGGTTCCGGTATTCCTCTGGTGTATCATCGGAGGTATTTTCTTCGGAGGTCTTCAGGACTTTGGTTCCCTGTTTGCTTCCATTCGTCACAAAGGTAAATCCGTAGGTGAGATCATCCGTGATTCCATGGGCCGCAGAGCCCAGAAGCTTTTCACCATCTTCGCACTTCTGGTGCTGATCCTGGTTATCGCTTCCTTCGTAAATGTTGTTGCCGGTACCTTCATGAGCGAAAGTGGTTTCGGAGTGGATGCCGCTCCAACCGGAAACCAGACCACAGCCATGATTTCCCTGTTGTTTATCTTACTCGCTGTTATCTACGGATACATCACCAACCGTCTTGGCGTTGGCACTCTGCCAGCAACCATCGGCGGCATCATCGGAATCGTTGCCATCGTGATTCTTGGTCTGAATTTCGGTTTCGTAATGACACGTATCCAGTGGATCGTATTTATTGGAATTTATATCGCAGTTGCTTCCCTGGTTCCAGTCTGGATCCTTCTGCAGCCTCGTGATTATCTTTCCAGCTTCCTTCTCTACGGAATGATGATCCTGGCTCTTCTTGGAATCTTCGTCTGTGGCTTCACAGGACGCGCTACCTTCAATATTCCGGCATTTACCAGCTGGAACACTTCCATCGGAAGCCTGTTCCCGGCATTGTTTATCACAGTTGCATGCGGTGCATGTTCCGGTTTCCACAGTCTGATTGCGACTGGTACTTCTTCCAAGCAGCTTGATAATGAAAAAAATGCTAAACCAATTGCCTATGGCTCCATGCTGATCGAATCTGCACTTGGCATCGTTGCTCTGATTGCAGTCGGTATGGTATTTGACAAGTACACAGGCGGCGCATTTGGTGGGCCTCCGGCAGCATTTGCGGCAGGTATCGCAACCATGTTCTCTGATGAGGGATCTGGTGCTTACAACACCATTTACGCACTGCTTACCCTGGCAGTATCTGTATTTGCTTTAACTTCCCTGGATACAGGAACCCGTCTTGGACGTTTCCTGTTCTCTGAGCTTTTCCTTAAAGAAGATGAAAAGACCTGGAAGGATGCCACAGGCGTTCGCAAAGTGTTGGCTCATCCCCTTGTTGGAACTTCTCTTCTGGTTATCATCGGATGTATCCTTGGCGGTCTTTCCTTAAGCCAGATCTGGGGACTGTTTGGTGCAGCCAACCAGCTTCTTGCAGGTATTGCACTTATGGCAGTATGCGCATGGCTTGGTCAGGCAGGCAAGAACAACAAAATGTTCTATGTTCCCATGGTATTCATGCTTGCAGCTACCCTGTGCAGTCTTCTGATCACCGTGAAAAACAAGATCGTTATGATCGGTGCAGGACAGGCTCTGTGGGGCGACTGGTTCCAGTTATTCTTTGCAGCTGCAATGGCTATCCTGGCACTGTTCCTGGTAGCTGAAGGCGTACAGACCTTTAAGAAACAGAAAGCTTTGAAGAAAGCCTGAGTATAAAACCAATTCTAAATTTACCTGACAAAAAACCCTTACTGGTTCTACTTCAAAAACCAGTAAGGGTTTTATTTCACTTAGCGCACAGCGCAATTTCTCACTTTTTCACTTCCGCACACAGCTCCGGCAGACACATAGGTTTCTTCCCTTCCAGCTCATCTGCCATATTCAGTGCCAGCACATTCCAGTTAATAAATCCACCGTTCATAACCGGCTCTCCATTAAATGGATTGTAGTATTCATGAAGGCTTCCTGTTTTCTCCAGGTCCTCTCCCAGAAGACGCATAGTGCGTTTGTACATGATTTCCGCCTCCATGCGGTATCCGTAATTCAAAAGTCCGCGGAATACCACATAGTTTGCAACCAGCCAGATCGGGCCAAGCCAGTTGGACGGGTTATTGGTAACAGACAGGTCAAACATTTTTTCATCCTTTGAAAGCGTGGTCAGACCGAAGTCAGAACCAAAGGTATCCGGATCAAAAATATGTTTCACCATATCTGCCGCCTGCTCTTTGGTAGCAATTCCTGCATACATTGGAATAAAGCCAGACCATACACGAACCTTGATCGGCAGTGTCTTCCAGAAAACCCCAAGTCCCTGGTGGAACCAGTCATATTTTCTGGTCTTAACGTCCACATCAACAGAATAGAAGAAGTGGTCACGTTTATCCCAGCATTCCTGCTGGATTGCACTGATCAGCGCGCCCCGCTTTTCAAGAAGCTTCTTAACCGCTTCCTCTTTTCCAAACTGTCTGTATAATTTGGCGCCAGCTTCCAGTTCTACACACATGAAGCTGTTCAGATAGATATTTGCAGTAGAAAATGGCGGACGGCCAAAAGTCGCCGGATCATTGTCCATACCGATCATAATGTCATCAGCCCATACATACAGTCCAGTGTTTTCATGGAAGTAATAATGATCATAGCAGTCAAAATATTTCGCCACGCCGGGAAGAAACTCCTCGGTCCAGGCGTAATCACCAATATAATCACTGATCAGGCACATCTGGCTGCAAAGGAAAGGCTTATGCATATTCATGATCTTGCCTTCCTTGTGCCGCATATTCAGATAGGGCTCCGGCCATTCAGCCACCTCGATCATCATAGGGATGTAACCATCCTCCAGCTGATGATCAAAGAAGTTACGGATATTTCCCTGTGCATGCTCTATAATTCTTGGCTTCACTGACGGATCCTCATAGGAATCCGCCAGATTTAAGAAACCATATACGGACCAGTAAGTATCCCAGTCCCATACATTTCCATCATAAATAGAACCCGGATCAATAAATGGGTAACGGATAAAGCTTCGCGGATTCTTAAGCACATCCTCCGTGTGAGACATTACAAATTTTTTCAGATTCTGTCTGTACTGCTCTGTCCTTTTGTCTTCCATAATATCAACCCTTTACAGCTCCAGCTGTCATACCTTCCATCAGTTTCTTATTCAGTGCCATATAAAGGATCAGAAGTGGGAATACACTCATGGATACGGATGCAAAGATCGCGCCCCAGTTCTTGGATCCAAACTCATCAGAGAAGTACAGAAGTCCTGTCTGCACAGTCTTCAGTGCAGAATCGCTGATGAATGTCATGGAAAACAGAAGATCGTTCCATTTGAAGAAGAACTGAAGAACCA
>JAQXQS010000115.1 GCA_029101305.1 Clostridia bacterium
TCAAGGCGATTTCATTTTCAACTTCTATTTCCTAAATTTCTTTTTCGCTTCCGATTACTATTTTTACAATCCCAAGTATTGCCGCGAACAGAACCCCTGCTACCGGCCAGATGATCCAGGTGATATCCCAGCGGGTAGTCCAGAAGCTCCAGCCAAGATAAATAGCTGTGGCAAGGCACCAGTACGCACTGGAGAAAGCGTCTGTTTTTTTCTTCAGATGTTTTTCCTCTTTTGTAAATTCTCCCTCCTGAAGAAGGGTATCATAGCTGCCTTTTACCATGCTTACCCGGATGATCTGGTTTACTCCGATTCCG
Source organism: Clostridia bacterium (assembly GCA_029101305.1). Classification (GTDB taxonomy): domain Bacteria; phylum Bacillota; class Clostridia; order Lachnospirales; family Lachnospiraceae; genus Blautia_A. Next base: position 315 of record JAQXQS010000115.1, read on the forward strand.
ATCAGAAATAAAAGAACACCTACAAATATTCCACAGATATAATCCGGCGCTTCCATTGCTCCTGCAAAGATAAGGGGAACAACAGACAGAATACAAAAGACCACACCGATTGCAATTCCCCTGGTAAATACAGGTTCATAAGCATTTCTTTTCTCACGGACCATTCCTGAAACTCCATATTCTGTTTCAAAATTATCCTTTTCCAGATGTTCCAGATGACTTTCCCGTATTCCGTAGGTAATAAATAAAAAGACTGCGGCTGCAATAAGGCCAAACAGGAAAACACAGCCAAAACCAGCAGCAAATGTTTCCTTAATGTGAAACACCCGGTCATCGGCCATAGTTCTCAGAATCACTAAAAGAACCGGGCTTAAGATACACATGGTTGTGGCATTGGCAACTGTTCTGGCGCCGTTTCGCTTTAATTCCAGAAATTCGTTCGCTTCTTCCATGGATACCTTTTTCAGTGAACCAGAAGGTTCGTTATAATTTCTGCTTATACTTATAGTTTCTGGAGCTATCTCGTCTTTCAAAAGGTAGTCGGTGCTGACATCAAAAAGCTCTGAGAGCTGGAGAATCTTCTGAAGATCCGGGACTGCGCCTGCACTTTCCCATTTCGAAACTGCCTGTCTGGAAACTCCAAGATGGTTTGCCAGTTCTTCCTGGGACCAGCCATTCTTTTTTCTTTCTTCTGCTATTTTTTCCGCTAAGATCATTTTCTCTTTCCTCCTCAATGATTTATACCCATAAGTATAACTATCTCACCGGTTGCATACCACCAGGTAGGGCTTGAAATCTGTCAACCAGTGGTTGCGGGGGCCTTTTTTCTCGTTGTTACTTATAGTTTAATGAAAGAACAACTTGGGGGATACCCTTATTTTCTATGGGATTGTGTCTTTTTTATAGGAAAAACAGGCAGTCTGATTTTTTACTTCCTGTTTTCTATTATGAAATCGGTAGAAGTTTTCAAGATTATCTTACTCCTGCTTCTGCAGCATATCCAGCAGACTTTTTTCTTTTATGATCGCAATCCCCTGTCCTTCATCCCCAAGAACGATCAGATTATCTCCGGGCTGGATATCAAATATTTTTCTTGCTTTTGCCGGGATTACAATCTGCCCTTTCTCTCTCACCTTTACGATTCCAAAGATATGCTTTCCTTTTGGTGGGACTCCCAGTCCGAGATTGTCACCGTCTTCTTTGTCATAATTCACAAGGTCATCTATACTGACATCCAGTACGGCTGCCAGAAGTTTACATTTTTCAATATCCGGTAAAGATTCCCCCGTCTCATATTTCGAGAGAGTCTGCCTGGTTACTCCTATTTTTGCTGCCAGTTCATCCTGTGAGAAACCATTTAGTTTCCGAAGGGAAATAAGATTTTCCTTAAACATGTTTTTTCTCCTTTTTGATTCCAAGTACACACCAGCGGATTCCCGGAATCCGGCTGATGACCTCATTTAACAAAAGTGCACCGGCAACAGAACTGATTCCGACAAGAAGGTATACCAAAAGCGCCGGCAGCTCTGGAAAATACTGGTGCAGATAATAAGCTGTCATCGCAAGAGGAAGATAATGAAAAACGTAAAGTCCCCAGGATTTTTTTGCCATCCATTTTGAAACAGGATTTGACTGGTTCCCATACTTTTTCATGAATGCAATTATGGCAAGAACTGCAAACCAGCAGTAGACACAGGCTGGGATATTGTTCAGTACCGGAGCTACAGCATAATTTTCTCCAAAATAGTGAACTGCATAGAAAATACCAATCAGGGCTGCTGCAATTGCGAAAATCCACCACCATTTGCTTAGGCGCTCCACTACCTCGTCATGGGAGAATACAAAATATCCCATAAAAAAGCAGAAGCCATAAATCCCAAACCGGTAAACCGTTATAACGGGGGTATTCAAAATCTGGGCAGATCCATATGCGAAAATAACAAATAGAGCCAGCATCCAGACCGGGGGCTTTGCACCAAGATTCCAGAGACGTTCTTTTTCTAATTTTCTTACTACAAGCAGCAGCATGGAAAAGATCCACAATACCTGTATGTACCATAAAACGCCAATTCCGGACACCGCCATGATCCCATATAAAACAGGAAACGGAACTGCAGGCAAGGGGTCAAATGCCCCACCGATCCTCATATTATAGTATCCCAGGATCCACTGGAAAACAAACAGTCCCACAGTGGAAGGAACCAGCAGCTTACGTGTTCTGGATCGGACAAATTCCCTGGTATTATGTGTTTCCAGGCAGTACCTGGCACTCATCCCGGATATTACAAATAAAAGAGCCATGAACCAGGGATACACCAGATATTGGAAGGCATCCTGATACTGAAGTTTCTGGAAAGGTCCGATCACACCATAAGGCTGAACACCATTAAACATATAGATTACATGATATACAACAACGATAAAGACTGTGATCCAGCGGATATTATCCATAAACGGTCTTCTTTTTGCCTTCACATCTGTTTTTATCTCCATACTTTTCTCACCTTTGCTCTCATTTTTAACACATTTTACCATAAAAGAAGCTGGTACGCGACCAACTCCTTTTAACATTTTCTGGCAAATTTTGTTAAATATCGTTGCCAGAAATTTCATTTGGCTTGTAACTAATAGGCAAGCAACTGAAAATATGCTTGAATTTCTAAAACATCTGTCCTGGTAGTTTTTCCTTTTTCTTATACGGAAACTTCTGATCAAATACTTCAGCTTCCTTTTCATTCACCAGATATCCGGCAGGGGTGGCATATTCTCCTGTTATTCCATCCAGATATCCGGGTATCAGTTCTTTACATAGGAAAAAGGAAGTATCTGCACTTTCTTCCAAGCCATGATAACGGATTCCAAATTCACTGGCCTGTTTAAATCCGCTTTTTCCATAAAAGTCTATATTTCCCTCAAAACACAATGCTCCACATCCAAGTTCTTTCGCTTTTTCTAAAGAATAATCCAACAAAATCTTTCCATATCCCTTTCTTTTCAGTTCCGGTGTGATACAGATCGGTCCCATTGTCATAATCGGGATACTTCTGCCATCATCGGCTGCAATCTCTGCATGCATAAACATATTCTGACCAATCAGCTTTCCATCCAGGGTCATAACAAAATCCAGTTCCGGAATGAAGGCCGGATCATTTCGAAGCTGATGAATCACATAATGTTCCAGGCATCCAGGCCGGTACACATTCCAGAAGCTCTCCCTTACCAGATTTTCGACATCCCGGTATTCTGTTTCTTTTTCTAATCGAATGATCATGTTTTTCTTCATATTACCTACTCGCTTTTCTTATATCTTTGAGCCACATGGTTCAAAAAGAATTTGGGAAAAATACCGGATTTTGTCATCCGTTCCCCAACAGGCCATTCCAACTGCATCTGCCATTTTCTGTGCATCCACACAATACGCAGACATACAGGAATAATGCTTGTAAGGACCTGCACTCATAATTAAAATATCCTCATTTCCAGAGTCCACCATTTGCAGTGCCAGTTTCTCTGTAAGTTTATTATGGGACAATTTTGCCTTCTTATAATCCATATCTTTATCCTGGATTGTCTGAAGAACAAGGGTTTTTTGATATTTCAAAGCTTCCTGCATCATTTCTTTCACAGTTCCGCTCTTTGGCGGGCACGCAGGATTTACATTGTAACAACCACACCTGTTTTCCTCACAGAATTTCCGGTATTCTGGTTTAAATACAAGGTCTCTGGTGTTCATTATCGCAGCATCTGAGAAGCCAAGAAGCTTGGCTGTTTCCATATAATTCATTCTAATTTTCTCCAATTAATTCTTCTTATATTTGATCTGTTTCATCAGTTCTTCTACCTCTTCTCTGGCATTCAGAAACAATTCTGCCAGACGGGGATCAAAATCTGTACCAATTCCATTTTTTATAATAGAAAAGCTTTCATCCAGTGACATTGCCTCCCGGTAGCATCTTTTCTGGGAAACTGCGTCAAACACATCCGCAATCGCCATGATCCTGGCGTGAAGAGGAATCTGTTCCCCCACCAGTCCATCCGGATATCCATTCCCATTATATTTTTCGTGATGGAATCTTGCCACTTCGTAAGCAATCTGACGGAATTCCTTATCATCCAGGTTATAGAAAGTATGTAAAATAATATCGCCGCCTGTTGCAGCATGTTCTTTCATGATTCTATACTCTTCATCTGTAAGTTTTCCTGGCTTTTGCAGGATATTGTCAGGCGTAGCAATCTTGCCAATGTCATGTAAAGGTGCTGCGTTGCTTACATTTATCATATAGTCTCTATTCAGAATATCCTGGTAATGTTTATCTTTTTTCATTTTTTCCAATATCAGATTTACATAAGCCCTGGTACGCTTAATATGACCGCCTGTATTGTTGTCCCTGCTTTCAATCATGGTAGCAAAACCATCCAGCATTTCTTCATTATGCAGGGTCAGTTTTCTGATAAACGGATTTTCAAAATCCAGATAAATTACAAGCAATAAAACCATTGGAAAAATAGAGGTAAGCAGTACCTCTGGAAAGCGGATCTGAACAGCAAGTATCACTCCGGCAATCAAAATAAAGGACAGGGTGCTGATTACTTTTTCCTTCGGCAGAAAACGGTGCCTGGTGAAAACCAGAAATAGAATCGTGCCATAATACAGCACTACTGTCCCATAACATACATATACCGAAAATCCCATGGAATACCAGGTTGTTACGCCTTGGATATAATCCAGTTCCCCGATTCCGGCAATGATCAGCAATAAAGAAACAGCTCCCGGCAATTCAAGAAGCAGACGGTCTTTTTTCGAAGCTTTATGAAATCCGATCAGCTGGTCATACATATATTCTGATGTAATAATAATGGTGAGATCCATCCAGATAAAAAAGAACAAATGCGCCAGTCTGTTCAGATATCCAGGCACAATGTCCAGATGATTTACAGTCCAGGCGGTAAGTCTATCAAAAAATACCGCAAATGGAGCTGTCAGCATTAGCAGTTCAAACTGCCGGTTATAAGAAAAATGTTCTCTTCTTGATTCCCTCAGATAAGTGATTTCAATAAACAGAATGACTAAAAAACATCCCAGTTGTAATTTAATAGACTGCATTTTTATCTTTTCCCCTTGTTATTTCGTAGCTTGCCCTGCGCCATCTAAAGCAGCAAACACACAGTAGCTGCAAGTAAAGCAACAACGATTATGATGCTTGTTTCAACACCATAAGCTCCTCCGTTGCTCTCATTTCATTTTATTTCGTACCACTTTGTAGCGCAATCGAAGATAAGAATTTTCCAGTGGCGTACAACTTTCCAGCTTCGGAATACCAAGTTTTCTCAGATCTTCTTCCGTTTTTAAAGAATTTCCGTCAATCAAGGTAGGGGTATCCCTGCCGCCAGACTGGATTGTTAATTTCTCACAGCCTTCCTTTTCTGCCAGATATCATTTTCTATTTCAAATAATATTCTATACCCAGAAAGCGAACTTCAATAGACCCATTTTATATGGGATTGTGTCATTTTTATAGGAAATTATGTTTGATGCAATTTTACAAATATTTAACTTTTTTCCTATATTGTAAACCAGTTTCCACAGTGATAAAATAATAACGATTTTGTAACCCATTTACCTATCAAACAAAAGAAAGAATGATCACTATGGCTGGAAAAATCAGAATCCGTTCCGTAAGCAACTGGAACATTGTAACTACCGTTATACTCGCTGTTTTGTGTGTTTCCATTTCTGTATTTGGCTTTACGCAGTACTCTGTTCTGCGCTCCGCCATGCAGGATTACATCTCCTGTGAAAATGCCGCCCATGAATTACAAAATGGCTCCGACATCTTAACAAAGCAAGTACGTCTTGCTGCTGGAACTGGGGATTCTAAATACATTGATGCCTATTTCCAGGAGGCCAATATAACAAAAAGCAGGGAAAAAGCGCTGGAAGATCTTTCCGCCCTGGAGAACAGTTCTGAAGCTGTTGAGGAGCTTAAGAAAGCCATGGAAGCTTCTGTAGACCTGATGCAGACCGAATTCTACTCCATGCGTCTTGTAGAAGAAAGCATTGAAAGTGATCCATCCGCCTGGCCACAGGAATTACAGACAGTCGAATTATCGGAAAATGATGCCTCTCTTTCTTCATCAGATAAATTAAATAAAGCCCAGCAGATGGTGATCAGCCTTGAGTATGAAGAAGCCAAGGATCTCATTTCCGGAGACGTAAATGCCGCAATTGATTCTCTGACACAGATTATCAATAACCGCCAGAACCATGCTGCAAATGTTTTTACAAAAGTATTTGTTTTAATCATTATCTGTGTCCTTGTTTTTTCTGCTATGATGCTTTTGGTCTGTCTTCTTATGCGGTACTGGATTGTCCGTCCTTTGATGACATACAACACTGCGATCCAGCGCGATGTGCCACTTGTTGTCCGTGGTGCAAATGAACTTCAGGTTCTCGCGCAGACATACAACAGGCTATACGAGGAAAATGAAGAACGTCAGAAACTGATCCAGCACCAGGCGGAACATGACCCTCTGACGGATCTTTTGAACCGAGGTTCTTTTGACCGTATTTTAAACTTATATGAACAGGAACAGAATTCTTTTGCCCTGATCCTTGTGGACGTAGACACCTTTAAGAGCGTAAATGATACATACGGACATGCAGTCGGTGACGTGATATTAAAAAAGGTTGCAAGACTATTGACAACCGCTTTCCGTAACATTGATTATATCTGCCGCATTGGCGGTGATGAATTTGCTGTTATCATGGTTGACATGACAACGGATCTCAGTTATACGATCACAGACAAGATTCAGGAAATAAACCGTCAGCTCTCAGTACCAGAAAGTGGGATTCCTGCGGTGTCTCTAAGTGTGGGAGTTGCCTTTACAGACCGCGAGAAGCCAGGGAAGAGTCTGTTCACGGATGCAGATAAGGCACTTTACTATACCAAATACCATGGAAAAGATGGATGCAGTTTTTATCCCGTTGATTGATAAAGATAGTATTAAAAGCCTGCCAGCATGCTTATATATCTGTACAAGCGTGTTGGCAGGCTTTTCTTTCTCTTTTGCAGAATATTTGTTCCTTTTTTTCAATTCTTCCTTAAAAGCGCCATAAGAACAACCTGAAACAGACCACTTAAAAGAACAAGACAGAGTCCTGCAGGAATCATCCATCCTCTCTCTGCCTTTTCAAAAACGGCAAGTAAAACAAAGATCATTGCAGCTGCTGCAAGTCCTAAACTGGAGATCCTTAATAAACGGCTCCACAATTCCTGTTTCATAACAAAATTCCTCCATCATTTTTCTTTAAAAAGAAAAGCTTTTTACCTAGATATGTTCAGCTGGATATTCATGTGACATGACCTCATCTAATAAGTCATTCAATTTTTTTGAATACCGGACGGGTATATTATCTGGGAAAGTTCTATTTCATCTCCATCGTTGGCACCTGTTTCTACAAACCCTGCCCTATGATAAAGATGAAGTGCACTTTGGTTATTACGGTTGCAGGTAAGTGTCACTTTGTTTGAGGTGCCAAACGGTTTTGTTCTGATATAATTCATTACTTCTTTCAGGGCTGCACTTCCATACCCTTTCCCTTGTTTGGAACTATCAATCATCATATGCCAGATATCATATTCCGGAATATCATAATCGTAGATTACCATCACATACCCCACCATTTCATTTCCATTGTAGATTCCAAACGGCTGGCATTGTTCCCGGTAGACATAAGCCTGCGCCAGACTTCGAATCGGATGAGAAACATAGTTTTCCTGTTCCACAGCCAGTTTCAGTTGAAAGGCATCAAGAAAATTGTCTTCCGTAATTTTTCTTAAATGAATCATTGATTCCACTCCATTCAAATTTCTTTTTTGGGTACTATAAGCTAGATTTTACCTATGAATATACATTCTTGTCATATTAGGCCCATCATTTCCTTGAACCATGCACAAAAATTCCCAACCATATCTTTCATAAAAATTTATATGGTCTGTAATTAAATAGATAGGTGTAATTCCCTTGGACTTCATATCTTTCACAACATTATCAAGCAGTTGTCCTGCAACTCCCTGACAACGATATTCCTTATCGGTATATACCGCACATACATTTGGGGTAAGATCTGTTCTGTTATTAAGATAGGCTTCCATACATTCAAGATAAGCTTCTCGCGGCACTTTCCATTTATCATGAAACCATGCAGCAGCTTCTTTTAAGTCAGGTCTTTGTCTCAGTGTAATATAACTATATTGTTTCATACCATACTCTCCAACATCGCAAGATCACCAGACTGAATGGCTGGAATACTGCGTTTAATTTTTTCATAGTCCCAATCCCACCAGTGCAAAGCTTCAAGCCGCTCAATTGTCGCATCGTCAAAACGGCGACGGATTATTTTCGCAGGAATACCTCCTACAATGGTATAGGGTGGAACGTCTTTCGTCACCACGGCACGCGTGCCAATGATTGCGCCATTTCCAATTTTTACGCCAGACATAATAACTGCCTCATAACCAATCCACACATCATTGCCAACTATAATGTCTCCGTGATTGTCCCATGCTTGTGCAATGGAATCAACATCCGATGAAAGCTCCCATTCTTCAAAGAAGATGGGGAAAGTATAAGTTGACATGCTGTTCAACGTGTGATTGCCAGCATTGAAAAGGAATTTCGCTCCGCAGGCAATGGAGCAAAATTTACCTATTTTCAACTTGTCATGGTTGCACTCTGGATAGTGGTAAAGTACATTGTTCCGTTGAAAATCCCGCGGATCGTTTACAAAGTCATCATAAATCGTATAATCTCCCACTTCAATCATCGGATCCGTGATCACATTCTTTAGGTATACCGTGCTATGCCCCTGACTACGTGGATAGATTTTCCATGTCGGTATCATATATCTCCTCCTGTTTTCAGCCCCTTTTCTCGGACGCAGTTATGTACGGTGCAAAGCTTATCACAGAAGGGCGTTCCAATAAGTTGATTGGTGTTTCCCATAACTTCCTCCGTAAACTCGGAACTTGTCGCTTTGCGAATCGGCGCTGCGTCTTCAATTCAGATCTATTGGCATTCCTCTATCAGCGGTCAGTCTGCAGTAACCGATCAGCTGGTTTGCGTTTTTCATCGTTATCTCCATAAATCTTTCCTGACCGCAAGACAGTAATTGACATGCTCAAAGGCTTTCAAGTCTGCCCCAGCCTTGCCGATAATGTCCCTTTGAATATCATTCGGTGTCAGCAACTCATAAATCAGGAAGCTGTGTTTCTGAAGCAGCTTTTCAAGCTCTCCATAGGAAAAGCCGACTGCATCGGTTCACCGCCTGCTTTTGCCATCATAATGGTGTTCTGCACACGCTTCTCGCGCGCGTCAAAAAAGTTTTCGTCCGGATAATCAAACATCAGCGTGCTACCATCTGCGCAAAGCGATGAAAGCTCGGCAAGCGTTTTGCCGATGGCCTCCGCCGACAGGTAGTAGGTCACGCCCAGCCAGGAGAAGAAGGACTTTACGGACAGGTCAAACCCGGCGGCGGTCAGCCGTTCTGTCAGGCTGTCCTTTACAAAATCCACGGGGACAAAGGTGAGATTGTCGGAAACCGTCCAACCAGCACGATGGATTCTCTCTAATTTATCCTTCTGCGTCAGTGGATGATCCACCTCAAAAACCTTGTGCTTTGATAGAAACTCCGGCTCACGGAAAGCGAAGGTATCCAGCCCTGCGCCGAGGATGACATATTGCTTTGTGCCGGTCAGGACAGCAGTTTTCAGTGCCCACTCCGTGTAGGCCGCACGGCACAGCGGTGACGGCGCAATATGTGTATTTACAAGCTTGTGCACCAGTGCGTTCGGTTCCTGCTTAGCAGGGTCGATCTCCTGCTCAAAAAACTGCGCACCGCAGAGAACATATCCCTGAACGGCGTCATATTCTTCTGCCGTCATCAGTTCTTTGGCAAGATGATCCGTAAAAACCGGATGATCTTCATTTTCTGTGTGAAACGCCCGTCCGAAGGAACTCATCAGGGCGGTAATACTGGCTTTGTTATTCATTCTTGTTGCCCACCTTTCTTTTTTTGAGAATTGTTCCGGTTGTCCACCTGCTTGCAGACATCTAAATCCTGACACCACGGAAGTGATACCGCGTCGTTTCGATAATATGGAATTAGCTTGATCTCATTATCAACAACTCGCACTGTCATTTCGCACACGAATCCTTTCTCTGAGCAATTTCGCTTTCTTACGGCAAATTTTCATTACCGCACTCACTATAAGTTGCTTTCCGTTTTTTCTTCAATGATGTGTGCGGTAATAATCGTATAGCTGTAAGAATTAACAGTAACCTTGTGTTTCTGATTTCACAATACCAATTCTTTCCTTGCTGCGTTATATGACATTGAGGACTCAGAATCAAATTCTTACAGTAGCCGACCACATCATATGTATCTAATTTCAAATTTCTTTTTATCAGGTCAACTCCCATCGGGGTGGTGTGAAGCCGGTCAATATTTTCAATCAACATTTCGCTTTACACCGCATTCGGTTTTCCATACTTTCCTTCCAGTTCTTTGGTATGTGTATGAAACAACTCCAACGCCCGTTTCTGGATGCAGGGCAGCGACCTTTGATCCGTGTTCGCAAACTCGCGCTTGATCCGTGCTGAAGCAACCGCATGGCTGTCACTTTCCCTGTTTTCGTCCGCTTGTGACAAAAACTTTTGAAGCAAGCCCAAAGCATTGGCGTAATGCAGTTCTACCAGCTTTGCCCGGTATTCCAGCTCCGTTGGGGTAATGTTCGGAAATTGCTTCATATCCACGGTATGCTGCGCTTCATGCTTCAAAAGAGAAACAAGGACCCGCTCACTTTCAAAGTTATATGCCTGCTCAATGCAGTTGATTGTGCCATCTATCGAAGCCCAGCCGCCTGTACCGTATCGTCCAAAGGTCAGGTAGTCCATCCAACTCCGGAATATAAAACCTTTCAGGATATTGACGGTATAGTTTGCCGTTCCGCTGGGCAGTTCTACTTGATAAGCAGTCGGAATCGTTTCCCGCCAGATATAAGGGCCGTAATAGCCCTGCGTTTTCCCAAACAGCGCATAATAGCCCTCCGCTTCGAACAACGCTTGAAGCCGCTCCGCCAGTGCTCCTTCCTCGGTATCCGGCATATCCAGAAGTGTCTGCAGGTCCGTCAGCAGCTTATCTGCGGCCTCCATCTCTGGTAGCCCGCAATAAAACACATCCCGATAATATTTCTGATATAGCCGCAGGATTTGGTTGAGTGATTCCGGCACATCATAGATGCGGTATTCGCAATTTTCAAAAATTGCAATATAATCCGGGAGAACATCCTGAAATTCCTTGTGTTCGCGCATATATGCAATCGCGCCTTTGATATCCCCATTCAGAAAAAACTGACTGATATGCATCTCAACGCTCCTTTATCCCATCGGTATTTTCACCTTGAAGCATTGTCAACTGCCTGTTCGGCAGCATTCTTGTAAGGATCAGTGTATAGACGATCGTAATGACAATTAAAATGCCGAGATGAATCAGGTGCATTTCCGTAGTAAGATTTGCATCATTAGCAAATGTACTAAGCGTATTGATTGCTGAATGGACGAGAACGCAAGGAATCAGGCTGCCGCCACGGTAAAAAATCGTGACCAGCAGGAAGCCTACCGCAATGGCAAAGACGATCTGGCACAGGTTGCTGATCAAATCCATACCGCTACCGTTGAACAGGTTGATGATGTGTCCGATGCCGAAGGTCAAGCTGGAAATGATGATGGCCGATTTCACATTATCTTTTGCAATGGCTGTGAACAGCAAGCCGCGGAAGATCACTTCTTCCAAAAATCCGACACAGAGCATGCATACGATGCGGCAAACCGTGTTCATCGGCGTGTAGTTGACCGCAACACCGTTCCAGAGGTTTCCCGATGCCAGGATAATCAGCGGCAAGTAGAACAGAAATCGCCATGCGGGAACAGAAGATTTACAAAGTCCATACTTTTTCATCAAGTTGTTCTTTCGGATAAAGGCAAAAAGAACAATGGACTGCAAAATACAAAAGACCGCGCTTGCAGTGTATTCGATACCGATTACTTTACCCCACGGATTCGCCAGTGATTGCAGAACGCAGTAAACCACGATCCATACAATTGCAAAGGTCAGCTCATTTTTCTCATATAGTTTTTTCATTTTGTTTTCCTCCGCGCCTTTTTATTAAGCAACATAAAACAATAAACGCAGCACAAACCGATTTTCTCGGATTGCACTGCGTCTAAGCGTCTGGCATTTTGCTTTCTTCCATTTTTCCATTCTTGAAACAGATTACACAGGTGTATTTGCACTTGGGGCAGAACAGAGGAAAGTCCTCTAAGACCGTGTGTGCTCGTATCTGTATTCTTGTTTTGCCGCCGCATCTGGGGCAGCGAAGCCATTCTAACAACTCGTCTTTCCTATCTAACTGTTTCATGTACATTCCTCCTGTGCCGCTAATATTGCACCCTGATATGCCTGTTCCAAATGGGATTGTATGAGTTCTTCGTCGTACTGCATGGAATTGTTGGCAATGATACTTGCGTACCCATGTGCAAACAGAAAAATCGTCAGGAAAACCTTTTTGGTTTGCTCCATACTCATATTCAAGGCTTTCTGCATCGCAGAAAGGACTGGAATCAACTCATCTGCGTCAATCAGCTCCAGCAGTGTTGCTCCACTAAAACAATCCGACTGAAACAGGAATCGAAACAAATGCGGCTCCTCAATGGCAAAGCGGATATAGTTCATCCCAATTCCAAGCATAACGCCTTTTTGAGGACTCTTTAGATCCATCAGATAGTCTGAGTGATAGCTGTCTGCCTTCGCATAGACCGTCCTTTTCAGTTCTTCAATGGTTGAAAAATGATACATAACGGGCTGTGTGGAGCAATGCAGCCGTACCGATACCGTCCTTGCATTGATGTTTTCCACGCCAGCTTCACGGGCAATCGCAAAGGCCGCGTCAATAATCATCTCTTTTGTGACTTTTGCTTTTGCGGGCATATTCACACCTCCATATATAACTCTAATTATGTATAACGCAAATTATATATCAGAATGTAAAATATGTCAATCTTCTTTCACTTCCGCATTCTCAAAATGATTTCCTGCCAAGATAACGAAAAACCTGTTTTTTATATTCCGTGTATGCTGTTCCAAAAGCACTTTCCAGATACCGCTCCTCCTGCAAAATTTGCAGATGCAGCATGAACATAGCAAATACGGAAAAACCAAAGGTTAGCAGATTTCCGTACATCAGCAACACACCGATATACATGAAATCAAAGCCCAGAAACGCGGGGTTGCGGCTGTAGCGATAAATGCCGCCTGTGACAAGCTCTGTCTTGTCCTTGTCCGGGATGCCTGCCCGCCAGCTGTCCTTCATGCAGAGGACGGAAAGTAGGAAGATGCCGTAAAACACTGCCAGCACGATCAGCGCCAAAGCAGGATAACATAGTTTTTCTTCCAATAGCGTATGCATTTTCTATTTCTCCTTGGTTACATCGTTATAAACAACCTTGTATCGCCCTTTCCTGCACTGTACGCTGCGAAAGCCTGTGCGCTTCAGCCTGAGAAGGCGATTCATCTCATCGGCGGCGTTTTCATAGGTGCTGCCTTGATGATGGACAAGAATATAATCAGCCTCTTTGATCTTGCCTGCCGCCTGCGTGCAGAAGCTACGCATAGGGGCTGCCAATGAAAATACCCAGATTGGCGTGCAGATTGTTACTCAGTCATAGTCTGCCAGGTTCACGGAGACAGGTTCAATCGGCATTTTCCATTTGTGCATTCCGTATCTTCCGCACCACCAGAAGCCAAGGGTCCCCTCCGTCCGCTCGGTGGACTTTACCTCATACAGCGTTGCGCCGCTGCGATTTGCTTCTTCATATGCAATCTTCCGAACATACCCCATGCGGGAGAAGAAAACCACCAGACGTTTTTCATTCGTGCCAATGTTGGGGTAATCCGTCAAAGCAACATGGAATGCTTCCTGCTTGGCGAATACCCATGCGGCATAGCCGGTGGCGGCCTGCGCTGCGCCGAAAATAAAGTAAATGGTGGACATGAAGTTGGGCGGGAAAATGTAAAACTGGATGCAAATCCACAGCATTAGCGTTATGCCAAATATTCCGCCCAGCACAGTCCCGACTTTCTTTTTTGCCAGCAGCAATCCAGCTGCCGTCAGATTGGTCAGACCGTTGACGATCAACAGCGCCCAGCCGGAAAAGGTGAAATCCTGAAAAACACGGTCTGCAAATGGCAGCACTTGAAAGTAGGGCAGCATGGCGTCCATGCCCATGAATTTTCCTGACGAGTCAATGATCATAGCCAGCGCTCCCGCTACGGCGCCGATGCCGATAAACAGCGTCCAGAAAATCAAGAAACACCGTGCTATCCTAAATCTTGATTTATGTTTCATAAAAAGTCTCCTCCATTACATTCCTTTTCAAAATGTGACCCAATTCTGATAGACAACATGGAACACGATTGCTGCTCCCTCTGCAAAGCCCAGCAGTTTTTCACCGTCGAATGCACCGTAAGCCACCGATACACCTAGCCATTCACTGGAAAATTCATCCTCAAAGCTCCGCTCGACCGCCATATCGAACGGTACATAGTTGAAATTAAAGCCGTTTTCTGCTGCACAGATATCATAATAGCCTTTTGTCAGGTAGCGGGCGGTAAACCGCTTTCCGGCAAATGATTCTTTTTCCAAATGTCTGATTTTCATTGTTTTTCTCTCTTTATTTTGTTATTGTCTGTATTCAGTTCAAGATTCATCAAATCAAAATCAATCGGCTCACCATTTATTTTGAAAAAATTCGGAAACGTACACAGCTTCCGAAAGCCGTATTTCTCATATAGATGAATGGCGCGGGCATTGTCGCTGCGCACCTCCAGATTCAACTGCTCAAAGCCGTTTTCCTTCGCAAAGGCAAGAATTGCTTCCATCAGAGCAGATGCCGCACCGCAGCCCCACCACGCCTTTTTCAGGCTGATACCGAATACCCCACGATGACTCATGCGATTGCTTCTTCGGTTCAGACTTGCTGTACCAATGATCTCGCCATTCACCTTGGCAAAATACTGAACATTATCGGTCGATTCGCATTGCGACCGCAGATAGTCCTGCTCTGCTTCAAGGCTGAGCGGTACACCCTCTGCTCCAAAACTGAGATTGTCGGTTTCTCTTCCGATGATTCTCAAATAATCCAGCAGCGCGGCGGCTTCTTCTGGCTGTGCGCGTTCAATAATGAACAAACTATTCCTAGCGGCCTGCATAATTACCTCCATAAATCTAAATCAAAATAGTTCTTTTGTATAATAGTATCTTTTCCCAGTATATGGATATTTTTCGAGGACAAAAGCTTCCCGGTATCTATGTTTTTTGTAAAATGCGGGAGCCTGAAAGGAAAAGGTGTCCACAAAAGCATATTTACAGCCACGCTGTCTGGCTTCTGCCTCCACAGCCTCCAGCAGTTTGCCCCCGATTCCTTTGCCTCTGAGCTGTTCGCTGACAAAAAGGAATTGAATGCAAAGCCAATTACCAAATGTTTCTCCTGTCAATCCGGCGATTTTCCGCTTATGCTCACCTTCAAGAAATTTTGATTACGAAAGAAATCTAAATTCTTGATCAAACAGCCAGTCTCGACCTTCCAGAAAATCGTACCCCAGTAATGCCTCTATTTCCGCTGGTTGACCGTATAGCTTGTCGAAGATATCGACATTGCGCAAGCATACTCTCCATTCAAACGCACCTCTACTTATTTAGAAATATCTTTCTCAGTTGTCATTTTGAAGGTCGCTCACGACCAATGCACTATTCATAAAAGTTTCCTACATGTTTAAATTTCAGGTGCAAAGTTATCTGTCACTTCTTTATACCCGCCAGTTTTAAAAATTTTTTATCCGACTGAATCCCCTGCGTGACAAATTCGCCGTCTCGGAACAAGGCATAAGTGGTCACAGGGGCAGGCACATTCTGCGCAGCTTCTTTCGTAGTGATGTGGATCGTTTTCAGCAGAATATTGTATTCCTTTGCCGTTTCCTCCACGCGCGGCACCCAGTAGTAGGTAAAGGGACACTGATCGGAATAGTAGAGAACAAAGCCTTCGCCGTCGGTTTTCGGATGCTTGGCACAGTCCTTAAATTTTGGTGGTTTGGCGTCTACCATCAACGGCAAATACTGTAACGTAATACCACAATCCGAGGTATCTGCCAGCAAGAAGCCTTTGTGGGCAAGAAATTTCGGGTCTGCAAGAAACTCCCGCTTGCGTCCGTCGGCACATAGGATACAAATGCCTTTTTTGCTCTGTGTCTTGGCATCACAGATACACTTATTCAGCAGGTCGGTGGAGTAACCATGCCCCTTCATGGAGCCTGAAACCCACAGGCAATTGATGTAGAGATACCCGTCCGCCTCAATGGGTACCCATGCATTTTCTGCTGGGATGTATTCGATAAAACACTTGCCCCGTTCTGCACTTCGATAGAAAACAAGCCCCTCATCAAACTGCTGCTTCAGCCACTCTTTTTTTACGAGGCTCTGCTTGCCGGACATGGCGCAGCAGATATGTTCCTTGTCGATGTTTTCTTTGGTGATTTGAATATAGTTCATTCCTTTTTCCTCCTTTTCCTGAAATAAAAAGGCGCAGATCGAATCCGATTTTCCTATCAGATTCTGCTCTGCGTCTAAGCGTCTGGCAGTTTAATTTCTTCCATTTTTCCAACCTTGAAGCTAAGCTTCTTCTGTGTTCTCTTCAAATTAACTTTTTGTAACAATCGCATTATCTTTCATACGATGCAATGATTTCCTGGCTGCCTGCGATTTTATAATCAAGTGTTCCAAGATTACCAATCAAATCAGGTTTAAATGTATTACAGTAAATATTTTTCGAATGCTTTGTGAGCATCAAAGCGCCCCTCCTTCAGAAAAACTAATAATTTCAATTTTTCCAGTCCCTTCATTGCCATATATACGCAAATGAGTTCTACTACGCCGTGCATTCAAGCAAAAAGTTATTGATTGGTCCAGTCATCTCTTGTAATTGCAAATACCTTTGTGATTTCATTCACGTCGTCTTTAAACTCATCAACTTGTTTACATCCATAAGAAATCGCAGTTTTATAGGATGGCACATTTGTATGCATCATATAAGAATATATAATGTTAAATGGTGTATTGTGAAATGTCCAGTCTCTGACTGCAATCGCTGCTTCTTTGGCAAATCCCTTTCTTTGCTTATCGGCACGTATATGATATCCGATTTCAGGTTTTATCTGTCCGCCAATAAGCTGCATTGTCAATCCACAGTCTCCAATCATTTCGTTAGTCTCTTTCAAACATACAGCCCACAGCCCAAATCCAAATATCCGGTATCTTTCTATATTCCGCTCGATCCAGTTCCTTACCCTGTTTTCGTCAAAAGTATATGGATAATGCTTCATGATATCCGAGTCCGCTAAGACCCTGTAAAGTGCATGGAAATCATTTTCCGTCATTTCTCTTAGGTATAAGCGTTCTGTTTCAATAACCATAATCTTTCTCCTTTAAGTGTGTCCGCATCTTTTTTTATCAGAATTTCACATATTTTATACGCTGGAATTCTCTACCAGCATGGCCTTCCTTAACATCCGGTGTTCCTTTTTCATTACATGTCCATTTATTCACAGTTCTTTATTTCTGCATCCCGATTCCCATAATGTTAATCTGCTTAAAGGCTCCGGTAAAAAGCGCATATAAAAGATGCGCTCCTTCATGAACAAGATAATAGGCTGCAACCGCTGCCAGTATACTGATATATTGGCGGACTCTTTTTGACATAATTATTTCCTCCGGATTAGCGATTTTCGGCCGAGATATCGAAAAACCTGATTTTTGTATTTGGTATAAGCCAATCCATATGTGCTCTCAAGATACTGTTCCTCCTGCAAGATCTGCAAATGGAGCATCAAAATCGCAAATAAAGAAAAAACAAAGGTCAACAGGTTTCCATACATGAACAGTACCCCGATGTACATAAAATCAAATCCAAGGAAGGCCGGATTACGGCTGTATTTGTAAATCCCCGTAGTGACAAGCTTTGTCTTGTCACAATCTGGAATGCCTGCCCGCCAGCTGTCCTTCATGCAAAGGACTGAAATCAGAAATATGAGGTCACCTGTCATACCAATACAGAATCCGGTAAAACGCATATTTACAGGAAAGTAATTCCATCCAGAGACAATCGAGAATAGCTGAACCACAGGAGTACTCAGAGTCGCTATGCTCATGAACATTTCTACCATATGAATGCCTGCCTCTTTTCTTCGTCCGATCTGTCTTGTCTGGATGCCTTTTCGCTTTTGCGTCAGCATCTTTCCAAAATATGTACCGTAAAAAATTGCCAAAACCAAAAGCGCCAGCCCTGCATATGGGAAATACTCTTCTAATGGAATTTTCATAATAACCATCTCCTTTTTCTTTGCTTCCAACACTAAATGCGATATGCGCAAACCCAGTACGGTCAGTTTCTTTGTAGCATTCGGGCATTTTAATCTGAATTTTAGTTGTCTTTTCGTAAAAAAAACGCAGAGTAAATCTGATAGTATCAGTTTCAGCTCTGCGTCTTAGCGTCTGGCTTTTTCAAGCGTGTTATATGATATTGTCTTAAATCAATTAATTCTTCTTTTTTGCATTTCGGACAAAAAAGAAGGAAATTGGAAAGGGTGGTATCTTCACGCACCCAGATTCGTGTCTTACCATGACAATTCGGACACAACAGCCATCTCCCTTGTTTTTCCATCATATCATCCCCTACTCATTTGTTGGAGCAGAGATAAGTGTTATCTGTCTTATCTTGCTTTTTTCACTACTTTTCTTTTTCATATACTTCATTGTGATCTCATTGATTTCCGAAAGATAACGCATAAATTCATCATCGTCCAGTGTCAACGTACAGTTTGTCAGTAATAACATATCTTTTTTCGGATCAACATGGGCACCGGAGAAATACTTTGCAAATTTCGCACAGATACTTAGCAAGGCCATCTGAACAGCTGTACCATCCTGATCTCCTGATTCAAACGCTTTTTTGTTAATCTGATAGACATTTTCGACAGTTCCCCGGATCCTGTTTTCTTCCACAACTATAATAAGAGAATGATCCGCCAGAACCTTCACGTGACGATATAAACTGGCACTTGGAATATCCTGCAGTTCCTTTTTAATCTCTTTTACCGTTCCTTTCTCATGAATCAGAAGATACTGAAAGATTCTTTGTCTGACAGGATTCATTACAACCTCCACCATTTCCATATGGAGCACTCTCCTTTGCATGTTCTTAAATACTATTATATTCTCATATATGATAATGTCAAGGGCTGATTATACACATATCAATTTTGTACTGATTATGCACATATCAATTTTGTTTCATCCACAAACCAGATTTTTAAAGTTCAAAGTCTTTTTGTAACATCCAGTGCTCTTTCGTCATTACATTTGTATGTCCAATACGAACCTCATTCATTAATGGCACCGGTACATTTTCACATGTATGATGATATAAAAATCCAACCTTTTCCTGCACTCTTTTGGATTTTTGGTTACCATCATAATATCCGCACCAGATTGTCGTCATCTCAAGGTCTTCAAATCCGTGCCGTAGCATTTCTCTTACTGCTTCAGGCATATACCCCTTTCCCCAGAAAGGTTTTCCAAGCCAATACCCTAGTTCACATTCATCATCACGCTCTGTCATATCTGTATGTCCGTTTAATCGCAATTCTATGGAACCAATTGCTTTATCTGTTCCCTTCTCACAGATAGCATAGCACTCGGCACCATTTAATACATTCCGAATAATTTCCAGGCTTTCCTCTTTTGATTTATGTGGCTGCCATCCTGCCGCTGGACCAACCTCTGGCTCCTTCGCATATTCAAATAAATTGTCAGCGTCTTTTTCTGTCCATTTTCTTAATATCAGTCTCTTGGTTTTTAACATAATGATCCTTTCCCTATAACAAATATATATTGTTCAATTATCCATTTTTCTCACGCTTGCTATATTTTTCGCACTAAGAACAGTATAACACATTTATAATCATGAAACAGGTCAAAAATGTAGGAAAATGTGTCCATTTTTCTTTTTTCGGCAGTAACTGATAAAAGGTGCATGAAGCATTCGCCTCATACACCCTTTAATAGTTGTGGAGTATTTTATAAGTATCCATTCGGATTCAACTTGGAATACGAATCATTCTATATTTGTTCACTATTTTAATAAAGCCTCCCATTTTATGATGGCTGTCAGCGACAATCTTCTGCCAGCATCACCTTACATTCTTTTTTATAGCACGCAATACCGTATTTCAGAATATTTCGCATGCCATCATCCCGCAGTTTTGCCTCGTATTTCTTCTTTTCAATCTGTTCTAGTGCTTCCTTGCAGCTGGCATCCAGATTACCATTTTCGGCATATTTCACCTCGATCACGATACCAGTCCGATTTTCAAAGATCTCTGCCAGGATGTCACTGTAACCAATTCCGGACTCTGTATTGGAACTGATCCGCCATTCCTCCCGGTGGGATAACAGGCCCAGAAGAATCCCATGGTAAAAGTTTTCTTTTTTTCCATGAGGGGCAGCGGTGTCGCGGATGCTGATGGTATTCCAGAGATATTCATTGAAAAGGTCTTCGATGAGGGTCGCATTTCCAGAGGGGAACGCATTACAGAAATGGTTCAGCTTAGGGGTATCCTTTTTTACAGTGTCCTGAAACCATTCCCGGATCTGGCGGATAAACAGATTACGGATCTCTTTATTCGGGATTACAAGGCGAAGCTGTTCTCCTTCTGCCCTGCCCCTTGAAGTAAGATAACCGGTGGTAAACAGAACACTCCACAGATTCTCAATGGTGCTGTCCAGTTCGCTGTAGGTCAGTTCCTGGTGTACTTCCTTTCGGATCTCTTCTCCTGCAATCAGGCGTTCGATATCGTTTCTGGTTTTTCCGTCTGCCTTGTCGATGAAGCGGCGGACCATGTTGTTTCCGCTGGTATTCAGCCAGTAGTTTTCCGGGAGGGCTTCTGGATCTGCGCAAAGCTTGTCACAGTACAGGATTACGTCCCAGGGAGAATACACCTCTGTTTTTCCAAAACGGTAACCGTCATACCATTCTTTCATAGAACAATAATGTTCTGAAAGACCATAATATTTAAGCATCGTTTTCACATCTTCATCTGTAAATCCGAAATACTCGTCAAAACGGACATCTGTAATGGACATTACTTTAAAATTGTTCAGTCCGGTAAAGATGCTTTCTTTTGCAATCCGCAGACATCCGGTCAGAACGGCGAAATAAAGACTTGCGTTTGTTTTCAGCGCACTTCCAAACATGTTGCGGATCAGGGTGACCATTTCCTCATAATATCCATTCTGGAAAGCCTTATCCAGCGGAACATCATATTCATCGATCAGAAGGATCACCTGCTGTCCGTAATGAGCGGCAAGGAGCCCGGAAAGGGTCTGAAGGCTGTTGGTTAAAATATCCTCTGACATAATGAACATACTTTCCCCAGGTGCTCCAACCTGGATCAACTGTTCATATGTTTTCTTCTGGGTTTCAGTTAATCGGCTGCTTTCGGAGAGAAAGGAAAACTCCATGGCAGTTTTTCCGATCAGGGAGGTCAGTGCGTTGCGTGCGGCCTGGAAGGTTGATCCGTCTACACTTTTCAGACTGATGGAAATAACAGGAAATTTCCCCATGTATTTTTCGCAGAGCTCTGTTTCCCTGGAGATTGCAAGACCATCGAATAAAGTCTTGTCGCATCCGATCTGGAAGAAAGCCTTTAACATGCTTATATTCAGGCTTTTTCCAAAACGCCTGGGGCGGGTGAAGAGGTTTACTTCACCCCAATTATGCAGAAGATCTGCAATCAGCTGGGTTTTATCCACATAATAAAAACCTTCTCTTCGCAATTTTGTAAAGTCGTCCATTCCAACTGATAGTTTTTTCTTATTTTTCATTTCACACATCCTCTCACCTGGAAGATACATCTGTTTTCCAATTATGAAATGATTTTAACATTATTATTTGTAAATAACAAGTAACAAAAGGTGTATGAAGCCTTCGCCTCATACACCTTTTTAATACGGTTGTATAATATGATTTGTTACAATGTTTTATCCTGGATTTTTTTATCCACAATAATACAGGAAGGATCTCAGTCTCTCCCATCCGGATTCATCGAAATCCCCGTCCAGTGACAGGTCGTACACTGGTACTTTGCAGTTGTCATGAAGGCCACGCATGTTTAATACCATGGAGGTATTTTCGTATCTTGGTGCCATAGTGATCATAGCATTGCACCTGGAGGCAAGGAGAAGTGTTTTGGCATAACGGTATCTTCCGTTGGCACCAGAGAAATCTGCCAGGTACTGATCTGCTGTTTCGAAAAGCTGTTTTGGGTCTTTTGCAAAACTGCTGCGGTCTTTTAATGCCGCTCCGATTTCCTGCATTTTCTTTTTCCAGGATGCCAGCAGGTCTTTCGCTTTTGTGTTGTCTCCACAGTCGTTCCACAAGAACCACATCATCTCAGAAAGGGGTGCCCTGTGGAAGGCTTCTGCCGGGGCACTGTACAGGATATCCCCTGCGATCAGGGCACGCATCAGAAGAATATGATTTCAGTAGGGATGATCATTCTCCCAGATAATATTTTCCGTATGCATCTGCCGCTTTGATGGCTGCGAAAACAGTTTCCAGGGTAACGGTAAATGGCATATTATGAAGGGTATCGTCTGGGGAGCAGGCTGCTTTGGCAACTTCCATGAGCTGATCATCTGTAACATCCTGGGCACCAAGCTGTTTTAAAGTAACAGGAAGTCCAACTTCAATACACCATAAAATGATGTCTTCCAGTTCTTCCTGGGAAACATTCTCAAGCACAAGCTGAGTAAGAGTTCCGAAAGCGACTTTTTCTCCATGATACATTTTATGGCATTCTTCCAGAACAGTAAAACCGTTATGGATAGCATGTGCGCCTGCAAGGCCAGCACTTTCAAAACCGATTCCGGATAACAGGGTGTTTGCTTCAATAATTTTTTCCACGGCAGGTGTGCAGGCACCGGCTTCCAGGGCAATTTTGGCCTTTACACCCTCTTCCATTAAGGTATCAAAACACAGCTTTGCAAGGGCCATGGCTGCTTCTGTGGTTTTGCCCCCTGCGCAGGAGGTTGCGCCGCTTCGCTGGCAGGCTCTTGCTTCAAAGTAGGTTGCAAGGGCATCTCCCATACCGGCTACAGTCAGACGCACCGGAGATTTCGTAATAATGTCGGTGTCCATGAGTACCAGATTTGGATTGGCTGGTAGAAACAGGTATTTTTCAAAAACGCCTTCTTCTGTATATATAACGGATAAAGCGCTGCATGGAGCATCTGTGGAAGCGATGGTCGGGCAAACGAACACAGGCGTTTTGGCATAATAGCCAACTGCTTTTGCTGTATCAAATATTTTACCACCACCGATGCCGATAGTAAGATCGCAATTGTTGTCGTTTACGATTTTAACCAGACGGTCGATCTCACTGTTACAGCATTCTCCGTTAAAGTAATCAAAAATGAGGTCACAGTCACTTTGGGCAAAGCTGTCTTCAATCATTTTGCCGATTCGGTTATAACCACCCTTACTGATCAGAACAAGTGCTTTCTTTCCGCATTTAGCAGCATATGTTCCAATGTTTTTCATTTCACCTGAGCCCTGTATATATTTAGATGGGCTGATTAACACTTTTGCCATTTCTATTTGCTCCTTTTCTTGTATTTTGAAGCCAACCTCCGCATCTGGCTTTGCGTATGGATCTTTTGCTATGGGATCCAGTTTCATTATAATTAGAGATATCTTGCTTTGCAAGATGGAATCTGTATAACTTTTCTTTTTTCATAAGGAATTCAATTGCAAAAATACGTCTGTATTTCAGTCTCATTCTTCCAGTAATTTTTTTCACTCCCCTAATCTTAAATCTGGCTTCTGCATTTCCTTCCGGATACAGTTTCACCATTTGAAGCTGGTCTATGGAAACAGCTGCAAGGAAAGAAATGTAATGTGTTCTAGTCATTTCATGCTCGCTCTACACATAATACTCATCTTCTATTTTCTCAACAAATATTTTATGGGCTTCATCAGATCCTTCTGCCTCTTCAGGCTGAAGTTGCACTCCATCTGCCATAGTTCCCAGAATCATTAAAAGAACTGGGCTTAAGATACACATAGTTGTGGCATTGGCAACTCAACTTCCTTAAAAGCGCCTACTTCCTCCATCATTTTTCTTTATAAAGAAAAGCTTTTTATCTAGACATATCTTTTATATAAAAATCCCTTCTGTACTGCGAAGGTGTACACCCTTCTGCTTTCTTAAATGCTTTTGTAAATACCCGGTAATCCCCATATCCGCATTGTGCCGATACTTCTCCAACAGACAGGGAGGTAGAGATCAACAGCTTCTTGGCCTTCTCCATACGGATATTGGTAAGATATGCCAGAAAGTTTACCCCGATTTCGTTTTTAAAAAGCTGGCTGATATACTGAGGGCTGAGATGGAATTCAGCTGCAAGTATATTCAGACTGATTTCTTCCTCCAGATGCTCCTGCAAAAATTTTAGGATTCCGGTAATCGTTCTGTCGTTCTGCTCTTCCGGGCTTTCGGCTTTCTTTTTTTCATATAATGCAATCTTCAGCCGGTCAATACAGGATCCAAATTCCTCATAGTTTACAGGTTTCAGGATATAATCGGTAATCTGCAGACGCAAAGCCTCCCGACAGTAAGAAAAATCATCATATCCTGACACAATAATAAATGCCATTTCCGGAAATCGAATCCGGCTGGTCTGAATCACTTTCAGTCCGTTCAGAATCGGAATGTTGATATCCATAATCACGATGTCCGGCTGCAGCTCTTCAATTTTTGCTAATGCCTCCATTCCATCAGCTGCTCCCCCTACCACCTCACAGTCGTGGGCTTCCCAGTCAAACAGCTGCTTAAAACCTTCTCTTATCATAATCTCGTCATCTACAAGAACTACCCGCATTTTTTTCATTTTTCAGTCTCCTTAAGTGGCAGAAGAAGATGGGCTGTCGCACCTTCTCCTTCATTTTTGGAATACCACAGTCCATATTTTCTGCCGCAGAGCAGCTTGATCCTTTTTTGCACATTCAAAATCCCGATACTGTTTCCTTCCAGGCTTGTTTTCTGTTTCGCATAATTGGCAAGCATTTCATTTACCTGCTCCATTTTTCCCGGGGCAAAACCGCTTCCCGTGTCCCGAATTGTGATCTGTACATCTTCTCCTTCTTTCCTTGCAGAAATGACAACATCTCCTTTGTAGCCTTTGTTCTTCAGCCCATGGAGAAGACTGTTCTCGACCAGAGGCTGGAGAATAAAGTTCGGAACCTGCATTCCTCCAAGATCCGGATCAATATCATATTCACAATGAATGGAGGGATAGCGGCAGCACATCAGATCCATATAGGCTTCCAAAAGATCCAGTTCATCATCCAGTTCCACCATCTGCCGTTTCACCTTAATACTCATCCTAAAAAAATCTGACAGGTGCATAAGAAGCTCTGCCACCTTATTATCCTGGTTCAGCTGTGCCTGGATCCGGATGGTATCCAGGGTATTATAGAGAAAATGTGGATTTACCTGGCTTTTCAGATATAGCATAGACATCTTCTGTTCGGTCAGCTCCGCCCTGATAATGTCCGGATTTTCCAGTGTGAGATAAAAAGACATTGTCATCAGGGTGATCCCCATTCCGCTGATCAGCCAGGTATGATGCATCGCCTGCAGTGCACAGATGGTCAGCTCCACAATAAGAGCCGCACCAATTGCTGACTTCTTTTTCCGGTCGATTTTTTTCCAGTTTCCAAACAGCAGGCCGGTACACAGTGCCAGGTAAAATACCACGCTTGCATACAGGACATAAGTATAAATGCCATCCGAATAATTTCCCTGTTCTGTCTGGGTATAATAGATGGGAAGAAACAGTTCTCCAATCTCCGACATCACCAGCACAACCAGGGCTGCTTTATCCAGTTTTCTGGGCTTTCCAGTCTCCTCTTCTACCAGGATTGCAATATACCGGTAAAACAGAAAAACCACAAAAGCCATACTTCCCATGAAAATACGGTGAAAAATATTGTTTAACAAAAGCGGCACCGTATCTAGATGATTTACAGTATAAATCGTGATCCCGTCAAATGCCATATAGATCAGAACAGTAACCAGCAGGACGGAAAACGTTCTATGAAGCTTTGTAAGCTTTTTCTCAGATGTAAAATAGATAAATGCCACCATAGCAAGCACCAGAAACAGTGCAATTTCCATACGAATCATAAAAATGCTCCCTTATTTTGTATTTCCATTATAATGCGGCGAACCGCGCACATCCGGTGTTTTTCAGCCAACGGTAAAGCATAACATCTAGGATAAGATTTACTCCCACAAAGCAGCACATATAAACAGGAAATCCCAGCATCCATCCCGGCAGGAGCAGAAAACCGGCAAACAGCAAAACCGTGTAGCCCATGCCACCGAATAAAGTAAGCATAACTGGTGCGCTCTGCTTGATGGGCATAAGTTCATTTGTCCATGTCAGCGTCGGCATTTTCACGCCAAGCATCAAGCCGGACAGTGCAGCCAGCAGCGTGTAAGATACCGCAAAAAGGGCGATTACCAGAAGCCAAATTGGAGGCAGAGGATATATAATCGCTGTGCACGCAATACACAGCAGTAACGGCAGGGCTGTCAAAAGCATCTGCATCCGGATTTTTGCCCGTAAAATCTTCCACGTATCCACCGGAAGCGATTGCATGAGCCACAAGCTTTTTCCTTCCAGAGAGATAGAGGGTGCTGCCATAAAATTCATAGACACAAGGCCACAGAGTATCACGCATAGAAGAACGGGCACGCTGCCCGGAGTGTCCACAAACATGGCGTCCAGCATAGCAAAGAGGCTTTTTCCTTTCCACAGCACGGCAACTGCGCAAACCGGCATCAAAAAGGTGCCAAGACCGCAGTTGAGCATATAGCTGGGGCTGGCAGTGAAATGTGCCAGCTCTCTGCCCAGCAGTGCCGCATCAATACTCCGCTGCCGGCTGGTGGTTTCCCGGTATTTCCTGCGCTTGGTTTTCCCCGTGGAGGTTGCGAGGCTCAAAAAGCTGCGGGAAAGCAGCATCCACGTCAGGCCGAACAGGACGGTCATAACGGCGGCGACGATCAGCATTGCTTTTGGATTTCCCATACCGACGCTGCCGAACAGATATAGCGGGTAGGCACTGCTTTTGATCTGCGCACCGTACACTGCTGCATTGGCCAGTAACTCCTGAAGAATACTCTGCGCTTTGAAATACACAAAGTAGTACAGGGCAATAAAGGCTAGCGAGGCCAGTACGGCAATCACGCTCTTATGTTTGAGCTTCTGGCTGATTTTTGCTACAACCCAGCCAAGGACGCAGGAAAGCGTCAGTACAAAGACAGAAATCAAAAAAGTCAGTACCAGACCGCCCAAAAACAAAAATGGAGTAATACCCGCTATCACCCAGTAGACGATGACTGCCGGAAGAATCACAACGATAGAATACATCAGTCCCATCAGGTAGACGCTGAACAATCGTGCGGCCACCAGACTTGATACCGGAATCGGCATGGACAGCAGCAAATCATTATCCTTGGGCAAATACAGGCCCGCATAAGTATTGAACACGCTGCCAAAAGCACCCAGCAGCACGGCAATAAGTCCCATCAGCGCAAAATAGAGCCAGCTTAAGTTCGCCGATACCAAAGGTGCGCAGAGTTTTACAGAAAGAAAGGTAAAAATTCCACCTAGCAGACTGACAATCAACAGCGCAAACAAAGCAAAATACAGCGCTGTAGAAACTTTAGACCGCACTTTATTCTTCTTGGCATCGTAGAAATAGGGACTAAAAATCTCAAATAATTGCTTTTTCAGCAGAAGTTTCAGCATGATTCTCCCTCCAGTTCCAAGAATACATCTTCCAGAGAATCGTCTCCCTTAACCTCCTCCATGGTGCCGGAACGGATCAGCTTTCCTCCTTTGATAATGGCCACTTTATCACAGAGCTTTTCTGCCACCTCCAGGACATGGGTAGAGAAGAAAATTGCGCCGCCCTCGTCGCAAACTTCCCGCATCATCCCTTTGAGCAAATGGGAAGCCTTGGGGTCAAGGCCCACAAAAGGCTCATCCATCAGAATCAGCTTTGGCTGATGCAGCCACGCGGAAATAATCGCCAGCTTCTGCTTCATGCCGTGGGAATAGGCGGCGATGGGCTGCGCCAGATCGTCCGTCAGCTCAAAGAGATCGGCATATTTGCGGATGCGTGCCTTCCGGTCGGCGGCACTGACACCAAAAATATCTGCGATAAAGTTCAGGTATTGGATACCTGTCATGTAATCGTACAGGTCGGGGTTATCCGGAATGTAGGCAAAGCTGCGCTTACACTCCAGGGGCTGTGTCCGGATGGATTTCCCATCAATAAAGATTTCCCCTGCATCAAACTGCTGGATACCGGCAATGGATTTCAGGGTTGTGGTTTTACCAGCTCCGTTGTGACCAATAAAACCATAAATCTCACCGGGAGCGATATGCAGATTCAGGTCATCCACTGCTTTCTTTTCTCCATAAATTTTTGTTAAATGTTCAATTCTCAGCATAATTTTTCTCAGTCCTTCCCAAAAACTTTCCCTTATTATAATTTCGTTTTTAATAACGATTTCTGTAATAAACAGGCTTAAAATTTTATTTCCTTCTTTTTAGCCCTGTCAGAACGAAATAAATAATTCCCAACAGACAGATGCTTCCAATCATAATGCATACCATTTCTGTAGTCCCCATAACATTTCCTCGAAATACCGGATTACAGTCCAGGGAATCCGCAATCCCTGTTACGACTTCATCAGGGAATCCACTGCTTTTCATTTCTTCAAATACACCTCTTAGCATATGATTTTTCAAAAGGGCTGTACCATAAGTCCCTGGAAGGTAAGAGAGAAATTTCTGTAATCCTTTTCCAAAGTTGGATATGGGCATATAAGCTCCACAGATAAATCCATAACCAGCACTGACGATCGTTCCCACTGCGGATAACTGTCCCTGTGTTTTTAATGGATAGCAGAGGATCCCAGAAAGGACCGCACCAAATAAAACCAGCAAAACCACGTCCAGAATCAGTTTTAAGATATCTGTTTCAGACAAATACCAGCCCATTTTTTCAATGTAAAGAAGGCACATTCCAAGTGCCACTGCATTTACCATCAGAGAATTGCAGACTGTTGAGAGCAGGTAACTTATGTAAAGAACGGGCTTGGAGACAGGTGAGACATCAAAATCCCTCCTTGCTCCATTTGCCCGGTCCTGGATCATGGTCAGGTTCACACAGAAGGTTACGGTTACACAGGTAACAGCCAGAAGTGCTGCTCCCAGCTGTGCTGCCACAGTTCCATTAATGAGTTTTTCGGAAATCTGCATAAATTCCGGCAGGGATGAGGTAAAAGAGTCCCTGTAAACATTTGCCAGGAAGGTGGCATACAGTACAATCAGGATCACTGGCGTGATCAGTGAGGAAAACAGCATTCCTTTGTCCCGGAAGAACAGCTTCCGATTTCGGTTCATTAAAGCAAAAACAGTTTTCATTTCTCGTCACCTCCAAGCACTTTTCCTGTTGCCGCAAGAAATACGTCATCCATGCCGCCTTTTACCACCTCATAATCCCGGAAAAGCCCCCGGTTTGCCGCGATCAGCTCCGTTGCTTCCAGCGTGGAAGAGACCGTCAGCTGGTAGCCGTCACGGATTGGCTTATAAGGTTTTCCAAGAGATCTTACTTCTTCTTCGGTAACTCCATAAAGGGAAATGGTATCTTCCACATACTTCTCTTTTAATTCATGAGGGGTTCCTTCCGCAATGATGCTGCCTTTATCCAGAATGACCACATAACTGGCGGCGACAGCTTCTTCCATATAGTGGGTGGTTAAAAATACTGTCATATGTTCTTCTTCCCGTAGTTTTTCAATCACATGCCAGAGCGTTTTCCGTGTTTGTGGATCAAGGCCTGTGGTTGGTTCATCCAGAATCAAAATCTCCGGTCTATGGAGCAAAGCCCTGGCAATGTCGATCCGCCGTCTTTGCCCGCCGGATAATTTTCCAACCGGACGGTTGAGATAATCCTCAAATTTCAAAAGGCCGATCAGCTCTTTCAGACGTTTATCAAATGCCTTTCCGGTTATTCCATATAAGGCTGCCCTGCTTTTTAAGTTTTCTTTTACGGTAAGAGGCTTATCCAGTACACTATCCTGGAACACAATTCCAAGGAGACAGCCGATTCCCTTTCCAAGAGAATCATTTTCCATTCCGTTGATTTTCACAGTTCCGCTGTCCTTTTGCAGCTGACCGCAGAGAATGGAAATGGTAGTGCTCTTTCCAGCTCCGTTTACCCCTAAAAATGCAAACAGCTCGCCTTTTTTTACTTGAAAACTTAAATCCCGGACTGCTTTTACCGTTCCAAAGCTTTTGCTCAGTTTTTTTACTTCAATTACATTCTGACTCATAACACGCTCCAATTGCTCCTCTATTTTTTCTTATTCTTACCGAAAAAACTGTCAAAATTGTCAATGACAGTTACAATTGCCATCCCCACTAATGGTCCCATAGCGATCAGAATCCCTGTATGATCTCCCTTTTCCGGAACAAGTATGGCAATGACAGCTCCTGCCACAAAACCAATCCCAGCCCCGATTCCAATATGTTTTTCTTCCAGTGCCTGCTTCTTTGGGGAACATGCCCGGTCATTTCCAATACAGATCACGGCAACTGCAATGCCGCATATGATCCAGGGAAGTGCTGCAAGGATAAAATCCAGAATCATAATACTCTTCTCCTTTCCATTTCGGGATTCTTTTTTGGCGTTTCTTTTTTTCTTTATGAGAAGAGTATACTGCAATGTATAATACAGATATAGTTGTATATTATAGGAGAATGTGTCTATTTTATGGTACTTTACATAAGCCGATTCTAAAAAGTCTTATTCCATTATCTGGGAAAGTTCTATCTCAGATCACTCTCCTTTAAACATTCTTAATTATCATTATATTCTCATATATGATAATGTCAAGAACTGTTCAGGCCAATACAAATTATATTTCCTTTTTAGAAAAAAATACAGGGCATTACCTGCTTCTTCGCGAGAAGCAGGTAATGCCCTGTTCTGATACATCATTCTGTCACTTGCAGTTTATCAAAATAGATTCTGACTCCACTGTCTGTAGTGCCATCTTGTATATCGGAGTCGTCCGTATTTTCAGCCTCTGCGCTTTCGCTTGCATCTGAATTGCTGATGTAACACATTTTACCGTCATCCAGAAGCTGGAAATCCATAATGCTCATATCTACAAGTAATCCCATAGGAGGCTCTTCTTCATCTGCAGAAGGTTTTAAAGTCAGTGTATCTCCATTGAGTTCCGCTGCCAGGGAAAGTGTTGTTTCCTGTCCGCTTTCCACGATTACTGCATCTGCCTTACCGTCAGAAATGGAAACATGAAATTCCATTTCTGCCAATACCATCGGAAGCTGCATGCCAAAAGCATCCATAAGAGTTCCGTCCCACTCTCCTTCGAAATCCTTCATCTCAGGTTCCGCTACAGGTTTTCCTGGCTCATACGGAGTATATTCTTCTTTTTCCTGTCCGAAGATCATTCGCATATCGCCAGTGTCCAAACTGATTGTTCCATCTGAAAATTCTGCTTCAACACTTTCCCCATCCTGGGTGATGAAAAGCTTGTCATTTTCAATTTTCCAGTCTCCTGAGTTAGTGTTATCCTCCCCGAAGTCCATGACTGCATTTCCACCGTCTTTCAGATCAAGAATGCCATTCATTTCCATAGCTTCCGGATGGAAAGAGGCTTCGCCCATGGAAATCCCATTGAGATACCAGGTACCTACCACATCCTTCTCTTCCAGAGCATATACATTCACAGCCATTGCCCCTGCAAGTAGAATTCCACAGGTTCCTAACATCCATTTACTCATTTTTTTACTCATAGCTTCATTTCTCCTTTCTCTACTTTGAACTTTTTTGTAAATTCCAGAGCGTGTTTAAAAAAGTCTTTAAGGCCTTTTTGAGCCACAGCTCTCACAAAAATTTCCTAAATTTACCGCACCGCAAAAGGGACAATTCCAACTTTGCGTGACTGCACTATTCTGTACGGAAGTACTGGCCGGCATAGTGGCATTACCTGCAACACCTTCTGCCATTGCAGCTGCAAACGCCAGATTTTTAAGGTTTTCCAGAACTTTTTCGTCCGAGAATGGTGCGCCGCAGTGCTGGCATGTAGTGGTGCCGTTGTTGGGCCAGTTACAGTTCGAGCATACCCATGTAGTAAGTTTCAGTGCATCCGTAACCGCTTTTTGAGCAGCCGGCGAGGAAGAAAGTCCGGGAATAAGAGATGTAATTGAAAATGCCCCCTGCGTGGGCGCACTTGCCTGCTGTCCGTTCACCGCACCGGTACGGATATGATCAAGCAGATTGCAAATCTCATTACATGCTTCCCTAAAGCCCCGGTAGCAGGGATCATAAAGAGGCTGTTCATGGCGATCCTGAAAGAAGCTGTCGCCAGTCCATCTGATTGCTGTAGGCTGGAAAGGAATATGTACACGGCAGTCATTCAGCTTGAATTTCATTTCATTGAAATACGGATTGTTTACTGAAATAATAATGTTAAAATCGTAGTCATACTCATATCGCGGTGGGTTATAGCTCCGGCGAACAATTTTTCCTTCGCTGTCCTTTGTTTCCACCTTTAGTTCGGTACGGCTTTCATCGATGTCCATGCGGCAGCCAGTGATGGTCGAGAAGTCTAACACATCGGAATTGTCATCTGCTGGATTTATCGCCCTTGTAACAGTAAACCATTGGTGGTTTTCGTCAAGAAGCAACTTTGTTCGCTCTCCGAAGGAGCGGGTAGTCCGGAATTTGGCAGCCCGTTCGCGATTCGCCTCGCGCCAGTCAAGCTGCTTCTTGATTTCCGACACCGTACTGGTACGTCGCTCATTGAACCAAGGCGAGAGCTTTTGGGCGCAGCTCTTGCAGAGATTCCCATCTTCCAGTTTGCGATTTCCCAATAAACCGATCTTTTCACCACAAATATCACAATATTTCTTATCAAAAAATCCCATAGAAGCATTCCTCCTTTTCTAGTTGCTTTACATCATTGCTATCAAAAATATCATTGCACTTCACCAAGCATGACAAATCCAACTGTCAAAATCCATTGTTTTCAGTTCTGAATACACTTATTGTATTGCCGTCAATGTGGGTAGAACCTTAATATGGGTAGAACCTCAACGTTTCCGTTGAACCGGAAGTAAATGGCCAGAATGCATCACCTGACACATCTGTAATCGTCAACGTATTGTCTTCCAATACAACATATATTTCTCCAGAGCGTTGCCCATCCGGTGTATCAAGAAAAAACATATACGTTCCACAGGTATATTCTGCAGGATTATAAGCAAAATACGTTCCTGACCAGGTGGAAACACCATTTGACCATGGATCATCGAAGGAAAAAACCAATTCCCCCTCCACTCCACTTTCATCGGTCAAAAACTGAAGCGTATAAACCATATCTGTTCCATTTTCCTGCACAAGAACATCTGTCTCCCATTCTCCTTCCATTCCAAAAAGATACCCATTCTCTCTATTTGGATACTCAGATCCTGTTTTCCCTTGCAAGGAAGGAAGCTCTTTCAGATAATCTCCATGTACATACCCACTCAGACCGTTGTATTCAACATAATAGAATTTCTCTGAAGCTCTAAAGCAATTCCGTAAAATTGTTCCAAGCGGCACCCTGTCCACACATGTTGAATTCACATCAGGTTCCTGCCGCAGGGAAACCCATTCCTGACAATTTACTACCTGCATAACACTTAAGCCAAACTTTCCATTGGTATCTCCATTGGCTTGATTTCTATATGTCATATCATAAACGTAAGGCTCTTCCCATGGCACATCTACACTTCCATCGTTGAGGTTGAGGCCTGGCTGCCATACCAGCACATTTCCCTGAGAATCCACAACTGTGATTTCGGTGTCTCTTATGATATCACTTGCGTTGCAGCGAAGAATAATCGGATCTCCATATTCACTCCGATACAATACATTTCCTGTTCTTCCAAGATAATCATCCGGTCCATCATAAACATATTCATTTACTGCCACAGATGCATTCTGATCAGAAGGGAAAATACAATAAAGCTCACTTCCATATTCAATTTCCACGATATGTTCATCTGGAATGTCTGATAAAAACGGAAACTCATTCATATTACCTTCGTCATATAATACCTGTTTCAAACAGTCTCTGTCATTTGCACTTCCATCTATATAACCAAGGAAAATTACACCGCAGATACTATTGGTGTCTAACAGTGTCTGCCTGTAAAGTCTTGTATAATTCCATACTGTGCTTTTTTCTGCCCGAACAGACACAGCAGGAATACAAAGCAGCAATACCCACAACATGTAAAATGTCTTTTTCATAAATATTATCCTCCCTCCTTTTTTCAGATGTCTTCCGTTTTTATAAAAAACATAGCCCCCTGTTGTTGTGAAATATAATCTCAGTCTTTATATAATGTATTATATCGTTTTTATAAAATTCACACACTCCCCATATGGGTGGGGTGGCACAAATCACATAACATATTATATGGGGAGAAATTTCCTATAATAACGCAAAAATCCTGCCGCCTTCTATGAAAGAAAGCGACAGGATTTTCTAAAACCCATTGATGATTAAATTTTTCTTTGTAACTGCTACTGCCAGTTTTGTTTTTGAGTCAAAATTCGTTTTCTGAAGCATATTTTTGATATGCCATTTTACTGTTTCCGGCGATATAGACAAAGTCTCCGCGATTTTTTTATAGGACTGGCCTTCTACTACAAGCCGTAGAACCTCTATTTCTGCCGGGGTAAACTCACTGCTTTTTGCGGTTCCGATCAATACTTCCGGAAGAGCATCTGGATAAATACTTTCCCCCTGCATGGTACGGTCCATAACCTCCAGTAATTCTTCTTTGCTGGCATCCTTATACCAGAAGCTGTCTGCACCTGCTTTATGTGCCCGGTCAATAAAACTGCATTCTGCCATAGAAGTAACAATGATCACTTTTATCTGAGGCATCGCTGTTTTGATCTTCTGGGCAGCAATCAGGCCGCTTGCATCGTTTTCTGTGCAGACATCCATCAGAACAAGATCACATCCACTTTGGCGACATATGGTTTCCGCCATAGCCGCATTCGTGATAGAACCTGCCAGAGAATATCTGCCGCTTGACTGGATATAGTTTTCCATATCCTCACGCGCCATTCGTTGGTCTTCCACAATAAGTACACTGATCATATATATTCCTCCATTTTGGGGATATTAATTATCAGGGAATATTCCGGAAAAGAACGGATACTGACAGTACCATTACAATTTTCCACCTTTTCTCGTATTGCAGACAGACCGCCTCCTTCCTCAATCTCCCTGTCCGGCTTCCTGCCATTATTTGTAATCACAAGCATCCACTCATGAATCCCGCTGCTTATATTTACATAAAGTTCCGTAGCCCCGGCATGGCGTACACTATTTGAAATCGCCTCTAAAAGAATCACATCCAGTAGTTTGGCTGCTTCCGGATCATCCAGGATTTTTCCAATATAAAGGACTTTTAATCCAAGAGCATCGGCCCTTTCCTGCACCATCTGATGAAGGGTCTCTGCCGTAGGTTCATTATCTTTTCTTAATAAGCTTAAAATCCTGTTCCATTGTGAAAGAAACGCCTCTCTGTTATCTTCAGAATCCTGCAGCAGCATACGATGTGCAGCCAGTACACTGTATCCAAGATCATCATGCACTCGCATTTTCATGGCCAGAGTCTCTTCCTCCCTGGTCAGTATCACAATATTTTTGGAAAGCTCTTTCATTGCCGCAGACATTTCCAGAAGCTTCCTGTTTTCTTTTTCCAGAAGCTGTTTGTTATGATATAATTCAGATACTACTGAAATCAGAAATTGCAGGAACCGTTCCCCATTTTCTGCAATTATGTAATCTTCTGAAAATTTCCATACACTTCCATCTGAAAAACAATATGCCTGAAAATCAGGATCGTAAGACACACGGTTTTTAAGCGGATGTTCCAATGTTTCCCGAAGCTCTGTTTCACTTTGAATATCCCGGTCTGTCAAGTATCTGCTGATTCTGTGCATTTGTCGATTGAGCAGTACAGGCATCCCCTGTTCATCAAAGAATCCCACTCCACTTGGTAAGTTGTCCAGGCTTTCCTGAATCGCATTTACCTGTAAATGATTTTTCCCTTGTCTGAGAGCCACCATGATCTGTATTACGGCATATGCGCCCCCGCAAATTCCAGAGAAAACATAGACAATATAAGGAATTTTAAAAAGCATAAATGAGTTTTTCTCCCAATCATAGAGAAGATATCTCACGCGAAGACATGAAGCTGTGAAAAAAGTCCCAGTGAACAATGCAATATTTATTATGATACGCTTCCATGTCTGTTTCCAGATAATTTCATATATGATCAATAGAAAATATGCCAAAGACGTCATCAGAAAAAAACAACCAAAATCATTTGAAATTCCAATGAATTATTTCCAAAAGATTTCATCATCTGTTTTCCCCTCCTTTTACAGAGAAAGAAAGTAACCATGTGTCATCAAAATCCTGTTCCGCTTCTGCATCATAGCGTTCGGCAATTTTCGTCAGGTTCGCTTCACATTCTGCACTTATGGATAACACCAGCTTTTCATTTTCCTGCTTCAGTGTTACAAAAAGTGCGGATAAACTCTCCAGTGATTCTTCAATGACTGCTTCAGAAAAATCATAGATTCGCATCGCAGTTTCACTTGAGATTATTTTCCCAGTCATTTGCGATAAAGAACAGGGATTATTTTCCCCTATCATAAGAAAGCCTGCAGTTACACCACTCAATTCCAGATTTCTTATGGTTTCCTGAAAACATAATTCCAGTTCTCTTATCGGTATGAAATAATTGTGTTCTGCAATAAATATAAGATTGCTGCGCCTTTTAATATATGCGCCGATGACAACAACCTTTCCCAGTATCTTTTTTCTTTGCTGCGCATTTTCTGCCAGAGAATACTCATCGATCAAGCTGCTCAGAAGAATAATCTGCCTGGAAGTCTGCTTCTGCATTTTATCATAGAGCTGATTCTTTACAGACAGCTTTGCCATCTGTTTTTTTGCTTTCAGATTTTCTTCTTCTATCACATTTGCATCTTTTAATTCTTCTTTCATGTCAGATAATTCTTGTAATATATCTTGCAGCTCTGACAGATTTTCTTTCCACAGCACATAACCGCCACAGATCGGTGCTCCTGATAAGCGGATTCCATTTTCCATCATCACTGGACTCTCCAGTGCACGATGTATGGTTTCTGCTTTGATTTCTCCGGAATTTTTTGAACGATAGCATACATTCCCGTCTGTGTCTATAATCTGTGCTGCAATAGCAGAGGATTCGAACAATTGTGTATATCCTGTATTGGAGGGAATCAGGTCGCACTGAATATAACTCTCGATAATCACGGCAAACAGAAGGCAGAAAGCAGCCGTCATATCCCTTGTAAGCATTTTCCAAAAAGGAGATCCAGACAATAAGTGATCGCATATAATACGGCCAGTCCATACGCACTGAAGGGAAATAAGAGCAGCTTTTTATTCCTGATTACCCGGCATTTAAACAAAATTATACAAACAGCCGCCAATGTGCACCCGATATCCCATGCAACAATCAAATAATATACTGGCCCATATCTGTATACGCCCACTTCATAAGACGCTACTTCTCCCAGTCTTCCATCTGGGAAAGAGAACACAAGTTGATGCAGATCGTTTGTTAATACCAGTGCTATCAGAATCAGCGCAACAAGAAACAGCAAGTATGTCCACCGTGGAAGCTGGTAATTTTCAGGTTGCCGCATGTGAAATGCCAGATAGAGACTGGCGGTTGGAATCATCAGCATTGGAATATAGTAGAGATACCAGCAATAGCGTAAGGCTGTCGGCAATTCATATGGCATCTGGTATTTGCACATGCGGATGAACATCCAGAAAAGCATCAGAGCTGCAATTAAGATCAGACAACGGCGTGTATTTGTTTGCATAATCCTCTTCTGAAAGGAAAATGCCCAGGCCGAATACAGTCCTATATAAATAAAAGGTCTTAAGAAGCAGCACATGGCATCAAGGTAAGGATTTGTAAAAGTCAAATTCCGAATTGCGATTGCGGTAATTACAGATAAAATTACCGCACTTCCCACGCATAATGTAGATTTCTTTTGCACGGTTCCCCTCCACTTTAAAGTCTTTTTGTAACAGCCTGTACTCTTAAGCTTTCAGCGTCTTTTTCTGTCCATTTTTCAGTTATCCAGCTGTTGCCTTTCTACCAGTTCTGCGAAAAATCCATTTTGGGCGATCAATTCCTCATAGTTTCCATCTTCTATGATTTTTCCATGATCAAATACAAGAATCCGGTCACATTGTTTAATTGTTGACAGGCGATGGGCGATGACGATTCTTGTACATTTAAGCCCGTCAAGGGATTCTGAAACTTTTTTCTGCGTCAGATTATCAAGTGCACTGGTAGCTTCGTCAAACATAAGGATTTTAGGCTTCGGGGCTATGGCCCGGGCAATCATAAGCCTTTGCTTCTGCCCTCCGGAGATACCGCCGGCTCCCTCTGCGATCATGGTGTGCATTCCCATAGGCATTCTCTGGATATCTTCTGCAATTCCTGCAAGGCGTGCAGCCTCCCAGGCATCCTCCATTGTAAGCCATGGAGCTGAAATTATAATATTCGAGTAAATGTCACCGGTAAAAAGCTTTCCATTCTGCATAACTACGCCAATTCTGCGTCTGAGGGATTTCAGATCAATCTGCTGAAGATCTTTTCCATCATAGTAGATTGCACCCTTCTGTGGTTTTTCGAAGCCAAGAAGCAGTCTCATAAGTGTAGATTTTCCACAGCCTGTCTTTCCTACGATCGCCACATACTGCCCCGGACGGATTTTTAAAGACATATCGTCTATTACAGGCGGCATATCATCCCTGTATCCGAAAGAAACATTATTTAACTCAATTGCACCAGACACTCTGGTAAGTACCTGCTTTCCTTCAGACACCTCCGGAACAGTTTCGAAAATAGGCTTAACAATTTCAAGAGTAGGCATTATCTTAGCCGTTGTCAGTGTGATTCCTGCAAGTGACATAAATGCACCTGACAACATACCATAAGCAGTGTTAAAAGCATAATAATCTGCAACTGAAACATTTGATTTTATAGCTGAATAATATATTACTATAGTACCTGCAAGAGAGATACCGGTACTGATCACCGTATTAATTTTTAGAAATAACGGAGGATTATATAGCAGTTTCGCCTCTTTTGCATATAAATTTCCCCATTTTGCAAATACTCTTTTTTCTGCACCTGAAAGCTTGATTTTCTGCACACCGGTAATGAGTGCATAAGTCAATCCATTTTCTTTACCGGACAGTTCCATCTGTTCTTTACTGATGCTCATCTGGACAAAGGAAGAAATGATTGAAAAAAGCACAGTCACAATTATGATGATAAATGCAGGAACCACAAGTGCAGGAGCAAACCGGAAGATCTGCGAAATATAAACAAGGGAAAGCACAGAGGTAAGTCCTGTAGTGAAAACAGCACTCACCAGCATTTCACAAAGAACATTGGTCTGCCTCGCCCTGCTTGCTAATTCACCGGCACTGTATTCCCTGAAAAAATCCGCCGGAAGTGACAGGATTCTCATCATAGTTGCAGTTTCCACAAAAAGTCCTAATTTTGTATTGATTCTTGCTGTAACCAGCTTATTCACTGCAGTAAGTAAAATACTGCTCACTGATACACAGACTGAAAAAATAGTGATTGCAAATAATAGTTTCCTGCTTCCGGAAGGAAGAACCTGTGAAAAAACAATGTTGTTAATCTTTGGAGTAAGCATCCCCACCAGAGTTACTGCCAGTGTAGCCATAACCATCATTACATAATCCGACGTAGAGAGGTTTTCAAATATATATTTCACAAGTGTGGAAATTCCCATTTTTTTCAGTGGAAACGGTTTGTAAAAAGCAATTGCTTCTTTTTCAAACATTTCTTGATTTTTTGAATTGACTTTCCGAGGCTTTCCAGCCGTGTAATCAAAATATGTATAGCCGGAGATTCTGCCCGGAATCAGTGCCACAACCCTTCCTGATTCTTTCAAAACACCAAGCATCGCACCGGTTGCATCCCTATACCAGCCTTTTTCCAGATATACAGTTCTTCGCATAATCCCATAAGGGCGCATCAGGTATTCAAGCTGTTCATTCATATCTGTGATGGAATCCGGCACCTCCCGGCTTTTTACATGATAAAATTTCATAATTTCATCAATTGCATCTTTCGTTACAACACGGTCATCCTTAAGCGCGGCAGAAACCCTTTTGCCCATAACCGCACCCGCCATATTTACAAACGAATCTGCAAAAGCATTATCATCATTTTCTTTTCTTAGTTTTATCTGTTCATCAAACCAGCCCAATGCTCTGCCTCCTATTCGTTTGATACCAGTCTCGTATACATTCCACCAAGCTTTATCAGCTCATCATGTGTACCACGCTCTACAACTTTTCCTCTGTCCAGCACAATGATCTCGTCACAATCACGGATTGTGGAAAGTCTGTGTGCCACAACAATGCAGGTGACTCCTCTGTCTTTTATGGATTTTACTACATCATATTCGGTTTTTGCATCCAGAGCACTGGTAGCTTCATCCAAAATAATGATCGTCGGATCCTGGGCAAGCGCTCTTGCAATCTCCAGCCTTTGGCGCTGGCCTCCGGAAAAATCTTTCCCGCCTTCTTTGAGTCTGTACTGATAACCGCCGTCACGATGCATGATGTCTTCATGAAGCTGGGCATCTCTTGCAGCCAGGATCATTTCAAAATCTTCTATTGAACTGTCCCACATTTTGATATTGTTGGCTATGGTATCCTCAAACAGAGTGATCTCCTGATCCACAACAGCAAGGGAACCGGTAAATACGCTTTTGTTTATCTCTGACATCTTTTTGCCGTCAAAAAGGATCTCGCCGCTCCATGGCTTATATAGTCCGCTGATCAGCTTTGACAGTGTAGATTTCCCACATCCTGATGCTCCTACAAAGGCAACTCTGCTTCCTGGTTTCAGTGAAAGATTAAAATCCTCGATCAGGGGCTCGGACAATCTGGAGTATCCAAACGTTATGTGTCTCAGTTCAGTAGAACCAGACAGTTTTTTATATTCTTCATTCTCTGTGTCCTCATGAAATACTGATTCACAGGGATAATTCATCACGTCTTCCACACGTTCCATTTCAGTACGCATTTCCTGCAATGTCTGTCCCGCCGATATCAATGTGTTTGCCGGAGTCATAAATGATGTTAAGAAGCTCTGAAACGCCATGATCATACCCACTGTAAACTGTCCCTGCATAGCGAGAAATACACCTGTCATCAATACCAGCGTACTACATAGGGAATTACACAGCTGGGGTAAAATGCCAAGCATCTGATTCAGTTTTGCGAATTTCACCCGCCCGGTATTTACACCTGCCTGATATCCGGCCCACTTCTCAAAAAATCCATTTTCTGAACCACTTGCTTTTATCGTTTCGATCATCTCAATTCCCGAAACAGTAGTTCCTGCAAGCTTACCCGCATTCTGCATCTGCATACGGGAAATATTAATTCTCTTTCTGGAAATAATATTTGAAAATATAAGGTTTAAAATGATAGAACCTATACCCATTATGGTAAGAATAACGCTGTATCTTAACATTACCACAAGATAAAAAACCATCATTACTGTATTCAACGCCAGAGGTGCAAACGTATTTACAAAATCAGATGATATGGTTGCGTTGGTATTTTTCCGCAGCTGGATATCCCCAGCCATACGCTGTGAAAAAAAATCCATAGGCATATTGAATACTTTCCACATAAAAGTAGTGCTTCCTACCAGATCCAGCTTTCCATTGATTTTTAAAGAATAGACTACCTGAATCCACATGACGATGATCTGAAGCACACAAAGACAAGATAAGCCTGTCAGAAACGGAACCACCCATCCAGGATTTACTCCGGTTAACAATCTGTCCAGAAAAATTCTGGAAAATGCCGGATTGATGATTCCAATTAAAGCTGATATAAGAGTGGTCAGTACTACAAAAGCAATGGCTGTACCAGTTCCTTTCAGACGTTTCCTGGCATAGGAAAGCATGGAAGTACGGCTGCCGCCTGGTTCAAAGCTCTCTCCTGGTTCAAACATCAGGCAGATACCGGTAAACGACTGGTCGAATATGTCCATTGAAACAGAATACGCTCCTTTTGCCGGATCATTTATGTATGCTTTATTGCCCTTAAATCCATCTAAGACAACAAAATGGTTAAAATTCCAATGAATGATACAGGGAAATTTCCCTTCTTTTTTCAAAACATCTGGTTCATAACGGTATCCCTTTGCAATGAGACCATAATTCCTTGCCGCCCGCAAAATATTTTTGGCGCTGGAACCATCCCGGGACACTCCGCAATCATGTCTCACCTGCTCAAGGGGAAGCCATTTTCCATAATATGCAAGGATCATTGCCAGACTGGCTGCACCGCATTCCAAAGCTTCCATCTGCATAACCACCGGTACTTTTGCTGCACCTTTGGTGACAGGATGTTTTATATTACTTTTCCGACTCATAGATGTCACCTCAATTCAGCACAAAGTACATGGGAGATACTCTCTCCGTAATAAAATCAGCCTTATAAATACCAGCATCCAGTTCCGCGTTTACGGTAACAGCATATATTTTCTCGGCTTCTGAAAAATGTCCGGCTTCCTGCAACGTATTATCTGTGATTCTTTCCGGAAAATCAGAGATTCCAATGGTTTTATATTCTGCACCATTAATAGAAACTGGTGTTCCTATCTCGATTCCGGAAATGTCTGCCTCCTTTATATAACAGACAGCCTTTCCGTTCGCAACCCTGCAAACAGTCTCTACCTTTGTGTCAAGATGTCCAAAGACTCCCCATACACATACTCCGGATAAAAGAAAAATGACTGACAGCAGGATTAACCATACTCCTGGATTCGCTACATGAATATAATCATTTAACTGATCAGGAGATGAGATCCTGTTAATGCTTTTTTCTCTGAATAGTTTTTTCTCCATATTTTCATCTCCTTTCAATTGTGGTAATCCAAAACAATTCTGCATATATTCTACAAATTTCGTTAATAAATCATAGCATAAAGAAAACTGCATTCTGATTCCAGGGAACAAAATGTGAGTA
The DNA here is from genome assembly GCA_029101305.1 of Clostridia bacterium. Taxonomy (GTDB): domain Bacteria; phylum Bacillota; class Clostridia; order Lachnospirales; family Lachnospiraceae; genus Blautia_A. Next base: position 43,831 of record JAQXQS010000115.1, read on the forward strand.
TAGGGAACGAAATCTATTTCTGCTTTTATATCTCGAGCTCTTGTCTAAAATGTTTGTTGACAAGAAATATCAACAAAAGTTATAATTGAAAAAATTCTGCACTACACCAGTATTTTGTTCCGAAAAAAATAGATACGATCATAAACAGATAAAGGAGCCAAAAATGCAAAAGATAATGGAAAAATTTCTTCTTCATGCAGGTGAGATTGACCGTTTCAGCCAATTAACAAATGATTTATTACAGCAAATGAAGATTAATCCCAAAGATATTTTACGTTTTCGATTAAGTATCGAAAATGTTATGGAGATTTGGATGAATGAACTTGGAGAAAACACCAATTGTACATTTGCCAGCGGTTCCAGGTTTGGCAGAACATATATTATCTTATCCGCAGAAGGAAGAATGGTAAATCCCAATGAATATCAGGATGAGTTAACAACCATGATCAGTAATGGAAATTCTTTTCTGGCAACTCTGGGTCTGTTTCTGGAATACCATTATGAAGATGGCAAAAATTTCCTGAAACTGACTTTGCCAAAGAAACAATCCGGACAGTTAACTCCAGTTATCCTGGGCATGCTTCTTGGCATCATAAGTGGAGCTGTTCTGACATTTGGACTGCCTGATGTGGGAAACGTGATACAGACATGGATTATTTCGCCAATATTTGATACTTTCATGAATCTTTTAACCCTTATTGCAGGTCCAATGATTTTTCTGGCTGTGTATTGCGGAATATATGAAATGGGGGATGCTGCGACCTTTGGAAAAATCGGAAAAAGCCTGATCATCCGTTTCTTATTGTTCGCTTTTCTCGTTTTAGCTGCAGCAGGTCTGCTGGTTTCCTGGCTTTTTATTTCTTCCTCTGGAAAAAATAATATTTCAGGAAATTCTATTATGGAGCTTTACAAAATGGTACTTAACATTATTCCTGGTGATATTATTTCTCCATTTCAGACTGGAAATGCAATGCAGATTATTTTTCTTGCATGTGTATGTGGTACTGGTACATTGGTGTTGGGAGATTCCGTATCAGGAATATCTAAAATAATCTCCCAGATAAATACATTAATACAATTACTAATGACTTATATTGGCAGGCTTATTCCAGTGTTTGTGTTTGTCTGCATAATGAATCTGTTTTTATCAGGCAGCCTGAATAATATATCCGGACTTATAAAACAGATTATCATTGTTGCAGCTGTTACTTGTATAACTCTTGTATTTTATATTGGCCTGGTCTGCTGGAAGTGCCGCGTAAAGCCGGCAATTTTAATTTCCAAATTACTTCCCACTTTTTTAATAGCACTTTCCACAGCTTCTTCGTCCGCAGCTTTCGGAACGAATATAGAAAGTTGTAAAAAGATGGGTATAGATACAAAACTAATTAATTTTGGTGTATCTATAGGACAGGTTATCTTTATGCCAGCTTCTGCTATTATGTATTTTATTTCATCATTATGTATTGGGCAGAGTTATGGAATTGAAATCACGGTCATCTGGATCATAACATCAATTTTAACCAGTACGATCCTGGCACTGGCAACCCCTCCAATTCCAGGTGGAGCTTTATCCTGTTATACAATTTTATTTACCCAATTGGGAATTCCAACTGCAGGAATTGCATTAGCAATCAGTATAGATTTACTTATGGATTCATTTTTAACAGCCAGCAATCTTGCATACCTGCAGGCAGAGCTTGTGCTTTCAGCACAGAAATTAAATTTACTAAATGAAACAAGATTACAAAAATGATCACATATAAAAATCCTTCTAAAGCAGATCCTTATGATAGAAATCTGCCTTAGAAGGATTTCATTTAATAACAAAATGAGATTGTCATCTGCACTTTCCCTCAAACCCGCTCCAGCTTCCTCATATGCCACAGATACACGATCATAATTGCACCGCCAGTAAATATCCAGGAAGCTACATAGACATTCATCAGCATGTCGAAAGTGGGCACCAGTTTGAAGATGGTTACCAGCCAGATCATACGGAAAACTACAGTTCCAAGGATCGTGATAACAGAGGGTTCCAGAGATTTTCCCATTCCTCTAAGTGCTGCACTCTCAACTTCATAGGTAGCAGTAAGCCCCTCTAAGGAGCATACTCGGTGCATACGGATCAGGCCAAATGCTGCCACTCCTGCACTGGTGGTGTAAATGCTTACAAAGAAATCATCCCAGATCATAAATACAATACTGAGGATTTCCGTAAATCCCATTCCAAATAAAAGGCACAGCCAGAATACCTTTTTACAACGCTTTAAATTTCCGGCGCCAAAATTCTGGCTGGTAAATGTTACTGCAGCCTGAGCAAAAGCAGCTGCAATATCATATGTAAAATACTCGAAATTCAGAGCCAGGGAAGAACCTGCAATTGCATCCTCTCCGAAAGAATTGATTCCACTTTGGATAAATACATTGGAGACAGAGAAAATAGCTCCCTGTATTCCCGCCGGAATCCCAATTGCCAGAACCTTCGACAGTTCTTTTTTATTAATGTGCATTTTACGGAAGCAGAACTGAAATTCATCGTCACGCTTCTGTAAATGTCTGGTTACAAGGAATGCACTTAACACATTGGAGATCACTGTAGCAATCGCAACACCGGAAACACCAAGCCTAAAGCAGATCACCAGAAACAGGTTCAAAATAACATTTACAATTCCAGATGCCAGCAGGTAATACATGGGTCTTCTGCTATCTCCATAGCTTCTGAGAATTGCGGAGCCAAAGTTATAAATTGTCATAAAAGGCAGACTGCTAAAATAAATCCGGATGTACAAAAGAGCCTCACCCATAACACTTTCCGGTGTTCCGGAAGCCTCCAGCACGATACGCGCAGAAAGCATACCGACAATCATAAGAAGTAAGCCAAGGATTGCACCAAATGTCAGTATGGTATGAAGCATCCCACTGATCCGTTCTCTTTTTTTCTGCCCGATCAGTGTAGCCAGTGCAGCGTTCGGTCCTACAGACATTCCAACTAACAGATTAACAAAAATACCTACAAGTGCCACACAGCTTCCCACTGCTGCCAATGCCCGGTCTCCTGCAAAACGGCCAACCACAGCCACATCTGCGGAGTTAAATAACTGCTGTAAAATACTGCTGAATGCAAGGGGGATGGCAAATAGGATCAGCTTGCCTGCCAGACCACCATTGAGCATATCCATTTCCTTTGATTTTTTTACCTGTTCCATTTCCCGTTTCCAGATAATTCCTTTCCTGTCATATATTATCTTAAATCTGTTTCAAAAATCTTTCAGGGCAGCCTTCAAACGCAGCTGCTGCATTCCTACATCATATCTGCTGCAAACAATGCTGCTCCAAGCGCTCCGCAAAGCTGCGCTTTCTCACTGATCACCAGTTTTGTTCCAAGCTTCTCTTCCAGAGTCTTTACAAGCCCTCTGTTCTTGGAAACGCCACCTGTCATCATATACTTTTCCTCTCCGCCTACGCGCTTGGCAAGAGCCGCGGTCTTGACTGCCACTGCCTTATTCAGACCATGGACTATATCATCTGTCGCCTTATTCTGTGCGATCAGGGAAACCACCTCAGACTCTGCAAATACGGTACACATACTGGAAATGGTAATATCTTCTTTAAATTCCAGGCCGCACTCACTCATCTGATCCAGATCCATTTCCATGGTCCGGGCCATCATTTCCAGGAATCGGCCTGTTCCGGCAGCACATTTATCATTCATGACGAAATTGGCAACAGCTCCGTTTTCATCCAGACGGATCACTTTGCTGTCCTGTCCACCGATATCAATGACTGTACGCACATCTGGATCAAGGAAATGCGCTCCTCTCGCATGGCAGGTAATCTCTGTGATACTTTTATCTCCGCTTTTGATCGCGGTACGTCCATAACCTGTGGTAACAAGGGCATCAATATCCTCTCTTTGTAAGCCAGCCTGGTCAAGCGCTTCAGACAATGCCCTTTCTGCACCAATGGCAGCGCCTGCACCTGTCGGCAGAATAATACTGGTTACAATTTCATGCTCTTTATTTAAGATCACCACATCTGTACTGGTGGAACCACTGTCAAT
>JAQXQS010000116.1 GCA_029101305.1 Clostridia bacterium
GACCATGGCATCAATGTCTTCTCTTTGAAGTTTGGCCTGTTTTAATGCTTCCTCCAAAGCTCGTTCTGCCCCCATTGCTGCACCAGCTCCGGTTGGCAGAATGATCCCTGTTACGATTTCTCCATCTTTATTTAGAATCACAACATCCGTACTCGTAGATCCGCTGTCGATCCCTGCAAAATATCCTTTTCCCATTTTCTTTTTTTCCTTTCTGTCTCCCTGATCTGTCTGCTCCAGTGTTTCCGGCTGTATGCTCTCTGCAAATGCCTCCAGCCTGGTAAGGAGCTGCCCGCTGCTCTGAATGGTATAATCGGATTCTATTTTTAGAAGAGGTACATCTGTGTGATTCTTGATATCTGCGTATTCAAAGCTATAGAAATCACAAAATTTCACAGTATGGTAAATAATCCCGGCAATAGACGGGTCATTATAAAGCTTCTTTCGTCCGGCAGGATCCAGCATGCGCATACATGGGATCTGGCCAAGAAGCTCCCCGGCATACCATTCCATAAGTCTGTCAAACTGTTCCTCTGAAATATTTTCAGTTAACAGTTCATTGTCCTGGGGTGTCCTTTTTGTACTTTCTTCTCCTGTTGAAAGGTATTCTTCAGGCGGCAGACAATCTCCAAGGGAACGGTTATGTACACAGGTATCATTTTCTACAGGCAGCGGCATTGCCTTGCTGGTCATTTCAAACAGTTCCTGTCCCATCCGGGCTCCCAGTACTGCAATATGCGGCTCTGTGATCTTCTTCGGGGCACGAAATGCTGCTTTAAAAGCCTTCGGATCAAAAGTAGTTCCTTTATATTCTCCATATGCCTTTGCCAGTCCCTTTAACTGCATTGCCATACGCTCCCTGCTGCAGGCACTGTCACAGTGAAGTACATCCAGAATATAGAGGAAGTCCAGTTTTCCACTTTCCAGCAAAATATCATATACGCTTCGAATGGTATCGCAACAGCTTACCAGTACCAGTTCCTTTATTTTTCCCTCCATTACAGCTTCCAGAAGTGTTTTTCCAAAGCCGCAGATATTAGGATGGGCTACCTGGTCTGCCAGATCAAAGCCATCTGGCATGTGATTAAAGTTTTCCACGTCGCCCCCAAAAGCTTCAAGAAGCTCTATAGGGGTGTATTTACAGACATAATAGGTTTTATTCATTTTTGTTACCTCCCAGCATTTCCAGGAAAGCACCCAGTCTGGTGGAGGTCTGGCCTTCTCCTCCGTGGCTTCTGTCACAGCCGTCCCCATCCAGGATCAACAATGGCAGACCTGCTTCCTCAAATTTCTTTTTCGCCAGCTGTGCGGATCCCAGTGTATGCTTGCAGCCCCAGTGCCCAAACCAGACTACGCCATCTGCACCGGCCTGTTTCGCATGGCGGATTCCTGCTTCGATTCTTCTAAGTGCGCTGCCATTCAGGGAATGATAAACCATTCTTCCTGCCATTGCTTCAAAAGGTTTTTCAGGGTCAAAATCCGGTTCACAGGTTTCTGCCAGCTCACAGCCTACAATCTGCGCTTTTTCACTAAAACATAATTCCTGGCGTACTGCATCCGACCAGAAAGGAATGGTGTGCATCCAGTAAATATGTTTTCCTTTTGCAACCGGTGCCTTTTGAATATCTTTCAGAAGCTGACTGGTATATTTTTCCTCTTCCGGAGTTCCGAGCAACAGGTTATTTGTCATGCCGGCATATAATGGTGTGACCAGATCCGATGGAACATAACGGTCAGCCCGTGCCTGCTGGAAGTTTTTATAATTTTCCAATGTCTTCTTACTGCGTACAAGTCTTTGAATCAAAGCTTCCTCTGTGATCTTTTTCCCGGTATGCTTTTCCAGAAATATACTGAGTTCTTTCAATTGATCTACCACATACCGGACACTGTCTTCTCCCTGCTGCCATGGGACATCGATTGCAAAAGACGGTACCTGATAAAAATCAGCCAGTGTTCGGAAGGTAAGCAGGTTTGCATCACAGGTCAGATTGGTATAAACAATACATTTCGGCTTTGGCAAAAGACCTTTTTTCGCCGCACCGAGAAAGGTTTTGTGATAACTGCATAAGGTTTCTGCGATTCCCTGGTTTTCTGCTTGCTGTAAAAAAGCCCTCTCAGCTTTGCTGGCAGATAGATAACAGGAGAAGCCTTCTACGTTATAAGGATGTAAATCCACTTCCTGAAGCATTTCACAGGGAGTAAATATACTTACGATTGCGGAACTGTCAGGATTTTTCAGTGGATGGAGCATGGTGTCCATCATCAGATGTGCAAGATACCGGTCAGCTGGCATCAGCTTTTTGTCCGGTGCAAAACGAAATTTCAGATTCTGGGCTTCCCAGCCGGTTTTTAAGAGCCACTGGGCAGTTTTAGGATTTGTATCTGTCAGGTTTTCTACATAATGACCAAATGTCTCGATTATATTCATTGTCTTCTCTTCCTCATTATGATTTGTAATTAATTTTCTTTTCCCAAATAAAACACAATTGTATATTTTAGTTTTATCTAAAAAAAATGTCAAGAAAAAAGCCTGCTTATACAAACAGGCTCTTACTTTTCATTATCTGACTCCATTTGTGCTTTCGCCTTCCGTCCAATCCCGGCATTACTGTTCATAATACTTGCCCTTGTAATTTTATCATTTCCAAATTTCATGCGGATGGCATCCATGGTTGCATCCAGCTTCTGGCGCTGCTCCCTCTTCCTGGTGTCTTCAAACAAGGACATCTGTTCAAAGCCATCCTCTGTAAGCCCAGTAAGTGCCACTCCGATCAGCCGCAGCGGCTGTTCTTTCCAGAACTCTGTAAAAAGCCGCCTGGCATTGGTATATATTTCATCTGTCACATCTGTAGCATTGGCAAGCTTCATCTGATGGGATCTGTTTTTGAAATCAAGAGTGCGGAAGGTGACGGAAATGCAGGTGCACTTTTTCCCCTTGCGACGCATTCTGGTAGCTACCACATCGCACTGTTCCAGCAGAATTGGCTGAATCTGCTCCATGGATACAATATCGTCATTAAAGGTTTTCTCCACGCTGAAGCCCTTACTCTCTTCAGGCACCTCCAGAACAGGAGAATCATCAATGCCTCTGGCATACTGGTAAAGCTGATGTCCTGTTTTTTCTCCCAGAAGATTCTGTATGGTAGATTCTTTTTCACGTGCCAGTTCGCCAATGGTACGGATTCCAAAATCGATCAGCTTTTTCTCTGAGGCTTTTCCCAGGAATAACAGGTCTCTTATGGGAAGAGGCCACATTTTTGCCGGAATTTCTTCTTGGAAAAGAGTATGCACTTTATTCGGCTTCTCAAAATCCGAGGCCATTTTCGCAAGCAGCTTATTCGTGGAAATCCCTACATTTACCGTAAAGCCAAGTTCTTCATAAATCTTATCTTTTATTTCATGCGCCGTTGCAACCGGATCCGGATAGATCAGGGAGGTTCCTGTCATATCCAGAAATACCTCATCAATGGAAAAGGATTCCATTGCAGGCGCATAAGATTTACAGATTGCCTTGAACGCCTGGGAGTTCCTGGTGTACAAGCGGAAATCGCTTGGAACAACTACCAGATTGGGGCATTTCCGAAGGGCCATGGCAACTGGTTCTCCCGTCTGTACGCCGTATTTTTTCGCCGGAATGGACTTGGCAACTACAATCCCGGTCCGCGTCTTTGGATCCCCGCCTACTGCAGATGGTATTTCCCGCAAATCCGGCAGACCTTCCTTTACTCTTCTGGCAGCTTCCCAGGAAAGAAATGCGCTGTTCACGTCAACATGAAAAATTAACCGTTTTATATGGCTCACATCCTTATTTTTCATCACATTGTAAAAAAGTGGTAAAATTTAATTTCAGAGCGTGCATGAAACACGCTCTGCCTCAAAATCTATTATGGATTCATCACTCACAGTGATAAGCTCTTTTCTGCTCCTCGGTCAGGCTCTGACCTCCAAGGAATTCCTCGCCCTTTTGGTAAGTTTCATCCATAGAAAGAAAGGTCACAGCATATAAAGTCTGTACACCGTCGTAGATTACAACCTCGCCATCCTCATTCATTCCAAGACCGCCCTTTATGCTTGCAATGGGGGAAGCTGTAGCGTCCTTGCTATAGATATCCAGTCTTGTCTCACCATTATCAGAAAGATATAGAGCTGCAAAATACGGTTGACCTTCCGGTGCAGAGAAATGGTACAAAGTATCTGCCTTTGCAATCGTCAGTACTACCTCTCCGGTAGAATTATCCACCACAAAAGCACCTTTGTCACTACTGCAAAGAAGTGTATAGCCTGGAATGTTATCCGCCCAGGAGAAGTTACCCAGATCAATTCTTGTAATTTCCCGTTTTTCTGCATAATTATACAGAACATATTCCTTCTCACCAGCTGGCTGATAAAGAACATAATCGTCCACTGCACTGCCGCTGAAATTTGTGATTTTCCGAGAAAGGATCTCTTTTCGATCTGGATCCAGAATACATATCGTATCCACGCCATCGTCTCCTCCCAGTATTTCAATTAAATAACCGGACACAGAAATATATGCATTTTTACAGTTCTGCGGAACCTCTTCTGTATGAGCTGGTTCCAGGTCTTCGGCACTTTCATCTGATTTCTCATAGTCATACTCTTTCAAGAGACCATCTTCTACCATAAACGCACCATTAACTTCAAGATTTCCATCTGTTCCATCTGGAAGTTCCTTCACCAGTTCTCCACTTTCCGCATCATAGACTGTGATGGTTCCGTCCAGATTGTTACAGCTTACCAGGGAATCATTCACCACATTCATATAGGATACTTTCTGATTGAACTGGGCGCCTTTTAAAGTAGACAGGTCAACTGCATAGGAATTGGTACTGCAATTTACCATCATCAAGTCATTCCGTCGGATAACATAGTCAATGGTTTCATTGGCGCCTTTTTTCATAGTGCCTGTCTTGGCTGCGGTTCTGTCATTCAGCTGATAAATACGGAATTCATAAGAATTCAACCTGTAAGTGGCAATATATTTTTTTCCTGCACGTACTTCCGAACAGCCGTTTCCATCACCTGGAAGACTTCCAATTATGTAGGGGATATCAGTATAATCTACATATTCCACAGCTCCGTCACTGGTGCAGACTGCAAAAGTAATCTCGTCGCCATCCCCAATATATTCTGCATCTGTAATATTATTAGAGGTCCTATAGGCATGCAGTACTTTTCCTGTTTTTATGTCTGCGCAGGCAAGCTCGGACGCATTGCGGTAATAAAACATTTCCCTGTCAGGATCTACATAACAGATATCTGTTGTGATCTGTGTATCTGTAGGGTAAACCTTACCTTCGTCCATATTCAGACTGCAATAGCACAAATCAGCACTATCCAGGAATACTAACTGATGACCTGTCCAGGAAGTGTCATTGTATACAATATTTATATATTTTCTATCATCCAGCTTCTTTACAATTTCACCGCTCTTCACATCTATGATATAAAGAGTATTCATGACATCGTCTTCTTCCCAGAATTCACTGAATGCAGCATATTTTCCATCATCACTCATTCCATAATACATGCCGTCATCGCAGTCAAAACTACACTCTGAAATCAATTCCCCCTCTGTGGTATAAAAGGTAAGCTTTTTTGCATCTGCATCAAAAGCACTGATCACTGTCTCATCTTTGTTTACGCTTACCGTCATTGCATAAGTGCCTTCCCAGAGCACATCAAAGGTATTCATATCAAGGATCTGGATTCCCTCTTCTCCTGCAATGGCACAGCGATGGTCTCCAAAGAATGCAATCTTGGAATTACAGCTCTGATGCCCGCAATAATACGGGTCTGCTGGGAAATCCGCTACTGTCTTATCTGCTTCTATATCATAAAAATGAATAGAATAATCATCTGCACTTGTCAGATCCACGTATGCCACATAATCGTCATAGGGACTAACCTTAAGGGCATCCATAGTCTGTGTGCTAACGTTATTTCTGGCTATATAACCTTTCTGATAGCTATAAGTCTGCAAAGCATTTGTAAGGGATGCCATAGCCGCACCCTCAAAAGGACGGTCATTTCCCAGATTTTCCGGGAGCCCTTCCAGGGCCAGCATAGCTGCAAGCTTAGGATTATCTGCGGAAAAAGCGGTATCCGAATATTCTGAAAGAAGGTACGACTGGGCAGACTGTGTTTTTTTCACCTGGTTCTGCAGTTTCACATTTTCCCGTACCATCTGTGCCAGGAAAGCGCAGACTACAGCAAAACAAACGCTGCCAGCAGTAATCCCTCTCTGTAATTTACGCTGTCTCTCGCGCTGGCGGAGCTGGTCGAACTCGCAGTGCAGCATAGCCGCAAGAATACGCAGCTGTTCTACCTTCATTTTGCGCTTTTGCCTGGCCTGGCTTTCGCCTCTTACGTCTGCGGCCAGCGGCTCTACTTCTATCTCTGCTCCATCTACGATTCTATGAGTGATCGCATACGGGAAACTATCCTCTGGTTCACCTTCTGCCAATACGGCAATAATATGATCGCTTCCCCTAAGCTTCTGGAATAACTCGATCTCCCTCATGCACCATTTGGATTCTTTAAGCCTTGGAGTGCAGATCACAATGAGATACTCTGATTGTCCCAGAGCTTCTTCAATATTATTGTACAGACTGCTGGAGCTTGGAAGCTCATCTACATCACGGAAAATCCTGCCCACTCTCTTTTTGCCGATTTTTGCAGCAAGCTTTCCAGGAACACGGTAGTTTTCCAGCATTGTATGTAAAGTCTTTGCCACAAATTCATCATTTCCGCCATGTCTGTAACTGATAAAGGCGGTGTATTTCCAGTTCTCCATTAGTCACACCTCTCGTAGCTTCGTAAAAATACAGATTTTTCAATAATATAAACATCTGACAGGTCGTCCTCACGAACCGCGATATAATCTCCCTTATCCCCTTTCAGGTATTTGTACCTGTCCCACTGGGTAAAGACCTTCGTGGATTCTGTAAGCTGTCTGGCAAAAATAGAATACACACCTTTTGCCTGACAGGTTCTTATATACGGGATAAGCTGATATTCTTCCCCTGTGATCGTATTATGGATCACAGGTTCTTTTTCGCTTTTATATTCCGGTGCACCTTCTGTGTATTCATAAGAATTCTGGAATTTCTCCTGACGGATAGGATATACTTCCCCATCTATTCCAATCATTATATAGAGATCTTTTGCACTGACACATTCCATGTCTCCTTCCATGGTACGCACAAGGATTGGTGTGCCTTCCTTGAGAAAATCAGATGTATGAACCACGCCAAGCTTTGTTTTTTTCTTCTGATAGCGCTTCATCTGCTTCAGATCTGCTTTATATTCTTCAGAGCGCACAATATCAAATCTGGAAAAATAGCTTTCCAGATTTTCTCGAAAATAGTTTTCGTAATCAGCGTTCTGGTGATGCACCAGAACGCAGGCATTCCGCAAGGAAACCTCCTGCATTGGCAGCCTGTCCGCCACCAGCGCCAACAGACTTGGCAAGATATTCGGCCACTTCGTCAGCGCGCACCTCGTTTGTCTGGCTTCTGATACTGAATTTACATCCGGCTGGATCCTTCGCCCATATAACGCCAAAAGAAATGTCCTTTTCTTTCATCGCCTGTTCGCATAAATCTCCCATTTTTTCCTGGTCGCGAATTTCGGTCTGCATTAAAAGCCAGTTGCCGTTTTCATCAACAATGTATTTCATACTGTTTCCTTTTCTGCACTTTCCCTGGATATCCAGCGCTTCAAAACATGATACATCTTAGAAAGCTCAATTGGTTTGGAAAGATGTTCATTCATACCAGCCTGTCTGGCTGCAAAAATATCTTCGGAAAAAGCATTGGCTGTCATGGCAATAATGGGAATATTAAGGGAATCCGGATGCTGGCTTTCCCGGATCCTTCTTGTTGCATCATATCCATTCATCACTGGCATCTGCACATCCATAAGGATCAGATCATAGTAGCCCTTCGAAGAATTTTCGAACATTTCAAGTGCCATTTTGCCATTTACTGCTTTTTCATAAGAAACTCCTGTTTCTTCCAGAAATGTACAGGTGATTTCCATATTCAGTTCATTGTCTTCTACAACCAGGATTCTCTTTCCTCTCCAGTCAGGTGCACTGTCATTTAACTCCAGATCTTCCTGAGATTCCTGATATGGTTCTGCTTCTCTTAATGGAAGCATTACATAAAAACAGGTTCCCTTACCAGGCTCACTGGAAAGCTCAATTGCTCCGTTCATCAGATGGATCAGATTCCGGGTAATAGTCATTCCAAGACCGGTTCCCTGAAGATTCTCTGTCTCATGAGCGCGCTCAAATGGTTCAAATACATGCTGCTGGAATTCCTGTGACATTCCTACCCCATTGTCACTTACCTGAAAATGAATGCTTGTGTATCTGGTATTTTCATTTTTACTACTCCACGCTAAGAAGCGGATCTCCCCTCCATCCGGAGTAAACTTCACAGCATTTGACAACAGATTTACAAGAATCTGCCGGATGCGCACAGCATCCCCAAGGAACAGCTCCTCAGGCAGATTAAACTCTGTGACAAAATGATGGCCATGCTTCGCAACAGATGGCCGGATCAGATCTGTAATTTCTTCTGTAAGCTCTGTAAGCTTCAACGGCTGTTCATCAAGAACAACCTTACCGCTTTCTATTCGGCTCACATCCAGAACATTATTTATAAGGTCCAGTAAAATCTGGGTGGATTTCTTGATTTTTACAATGTTTTCTTTCAGAATCTCAGGGGAGTCCAGATGACGCTCCAGAATCTGGGTAAAGCCTGAAATTGCATTCATAGGAGTACGGATGTCGTGGGACATATTGGAAAGGAAATCCGTTTTTGCCCTGCTTGCCTGTCTGGAGGCTTCACATGCTGCCTTCAGCGCTTCTCTTTCATCCATCTCTTTCTTATGGATTTCCGTAATATCCCTGATCGCCATTGTGACATAATTAAGTTTTCCCTCGCTTCCGGTAAGAAGAAGTACCACACGGAAATATCCGGCCTTGTCTTCGCCCTGAATGGTCTGGCGATAATCCTGTTCCCAGGATTCGATTCCTTTCTGGTACAGACTTTCGAAAAAGGAAATGCCAAGATCGATGTTTTCTGGAGCGGACTCGCAGACTGCCCTCATATAATTCCAGCTCTTTATCAATTCTGAATAGCTGCCAGAGGGCTTCATCAGCTCGCCATGAATTTCATCCTTGAATTCTCGCATTGTTCTTTTTTCTCAAAACCAAGAAGTCTGACACCGGCAGGATTGATAAGTGTAATCTTTTGTTCCCCATTTTCGAAGGTGAAACGGAGAACGCCGCAATTTATGGAATTTAAAACTCTCTCCAATACTTCCTTCTGCCGGGCTTCTCTTCTCCTGGCTTCTATTTCTTCGCCTACTTCCATGAACATGCATTGCAGCAATTCATGACCATTTTCCATGCAGATCAGTTTCACATCGCCTTCAATGGCACTGTTATAGGTCTTTAACAGGAAATGGGACTGATCTCCCGGAGTTTTCAGATTCCGCAGGATCTCATGGGCATATTTCATATTATCCTCATCCAGATAGGCCTCTGCAGACATAATGCCGCCACTTTTTAATACGGTCTTCATAACCTGTTCCGCACGTGGATTCGCTCTGTAGATCTTGCAAGTATTTCCAAAGGGAAGCTCCAGATGCAGAATTCCGCAGGGGATACTTTCAAATAATTCTTCGTAATCTTTTGACATTTGTTTTCTTCCTTTGTTTTTACCAGATGGATACTAAACCACTGCATTCGTAATCCGGGCTATCGCCCTACTTACTTATACAGTTTAGCCTGTGCGATATCCATAAATCCAACATGCAAGCATGCTGGATTCATGGCTGCCGCACAGGACATTCATAGTAAAAAGCTGGACCATATACGAAAATTGCCATCTCAGCTTTCCGTCTATAATCCAGCAATTCTTTTGTTTTTAGTATAACATGCAGACAGCCAGTCGTCTAGATGATTCTGGCTTTTCATAGTCCTTTTTCAGAGGTAACAGGTCCAAAAACATGAGGCGGAAATACTTTTCATATGTGCCTTGTATACATAATAGTGTAAAACATTTGTAACATCTGTTCTTTCTAAATATGGTAAAATATATCAATATTTTTGGTTATTTGATAAGAAACGCCAAATAGCCAAGGGATCAAGGAGGGAACAAATGAAAAATTTCTACACGTGGTATAAAAAACATATCACAACCGCAATTTTTGCCGGACTGATTCTTGGTATTCTTACCGGACTTTTTCTGGCAGACAGATTCGCCCCGGTGCTTACTGTTACAAGCCTGGTGGGAAGCATTTATATGAATGCGCTGAATATGATGATTTTTCCATTGGTATTCTGTTCGATCATCATGGGTATCACAAGTATCGGAAATGCACGTACTACAGGTAAGATCACTGCAGGCGCCATGATCTTCTTTTTATGCACCACTGCTCTTGCAAGTCTCGCCGGACTGATCATTCCAAGACTGATCAATCTTGGAAAAAATGTAAAATTCGAGATGGCCACCTCTGATATCCAGGCCACAGAAATGACCAGTATCCTGGATACCATCAAAAACCTGATTCCATCTAATCCGGTTGCCGCATTTGCAAACGGCAATATGCTTCAGGTTCTTGTATTCGCAGTAATCGTTGGATTTACCCTGATCGCAATCGGCGAAAAAGGTGCACCCCTTCTGAAGGTGATTGACTCCTGCAATGAAGTTTGTCTGAAGGTTATCAGTACCGTTATGTATTTCACACCGATCGGTGTATTCTGTACCATCGTTCCAGTTGTTGAAGCAAATGGTACTGAAACTATTATTTCCCTGGCTACACAGCTGATCATTCTGTACATTGCATTCTTTGGATTTGCCTTTATTGTGTACGGTGGTTCTGTGAAATTCATTGGCAAGGAGAGCCCGGTCAAATTTTTCAAGGCAATGCTTCCGGCTGCCCTGAATGCGTTTGGAACCTGCTCCAGTTCTGCAACTATTCCCATCAGCAAGCAGTGTATGGAGGATGAGATGGGCGTATCCAACAAGATCACAAGTATTGCTATTCCTCTTGGCGCTACAGTAAACATGGATGCCGTTTCCATCCTTATGTCTTTCATGATCATGTTCTTTGCAAATGCATGCGGAATCAATGTGAGCATTTCCATGATGATCGTGATCCTTCTGGCAAATGTGCTTCTTTCTGTAGGAACTCCTGGCATTCCAGGCGGTGCTATTGCTTCTTTCGCTGCCCTGGCAACTATGGCAGGTATTCCGGCAGGGGTTATGGGTGTGTACATAAGTATTAATACCCTCTGCGATATGGGCGCTACCTGTGTCAACGTTATCGGCGACATGGCGGGCTGCGTAGTTTTGAAAGAAAAAATCAAACTGGATGAGTAATAAATAATAGAAAAGGACTGTAATATTCCAGATCCATAAACTGGTATCCGGGTATTTACAGCCCTTTTTCTTTTACAATTTTATCTGTATGGCGATATCTTACATAATCTTTCTAAACAGATCTTTCAGATCTTCTACGCTTGCATCTTTCGGATTTCCTGGTGCGCAGGCATCTGCATGGGCAGATTCTGCAAGAAACTGGAGATCTTCTTCTTTGATTGCTTCCAGCTTCGTCGGGATTCCAACATCAACAGAAAGTTTTCTGACTGCATCAATAGCAGCTTTTCTGTACTCTTCCTGAGTCATGGAATCAACATCTTTCACACCCATTGCTCTTGCAATCTCACGGTATTTCTCACCAGTGCACTCCTGGTTGTACTCCATAACGATCGGAAGCATCATAGCACATGCAACACCATGAGGAGTATCGTATACAGCACCTAATGTATGTGCCATGGAATGAGCGATTCCAAGTCCCACATTGGAGAATCCCAGTCCTGCGATGTACTGGCCAAGAGCCATTCCTTCACGCCCCTCTTTGGTGTTGTCAACAGCCCCTCTTAAAGATTTGGAGATCAGTTCGATTGCTTTGAGATGGAACATGTCTGTCATCTCCCAGGCTGCCTTTGTTGTATAACCTTCAATTGCATGTGTAAGAGCATCCATACCAGTGGAAGCAGTCAGGCCTTTTGGCATAGAGGACATCATCTCAGGATCTACAACTGCGATGATCGGCATATCATGTGGGTCTACACATACGAATTTTCTCTTTTTCTCAACATCAGTGATAACATAGTTGATGGTAACCTCTGCTGCGGTACCTGCTGTAGTCGGAACAGCAATAATCGGAACACATGGTTTCTTTGTAGGTGCAGTACCCTCAAGGCTTCTTACATCCTCAAATTCCGGGTTGGCAATGATGATACCGATTGCCTTTGCTGTATCCATGGAAGAACCACCGCCAATTGCTACAATGTAATCTGCACCTGATTTCTTAAATGCAGCTACACCATTCTGGACATTCTGGATGGTCGGGTTTGCTTTAATATCAGAATAGATCTCATACTCAAGACCGTTTTTCTCAAGAATATCTGTAACTTTGCTTGTTACATTGAATTTGATCAGATCCGGATCAGAGCAGACAAATGCTTTTTTGAATGCATGTGCCTTTGCTTCATTTGCAATTTCTGCAATTGCTCCTGCTCCATGATAAGAAGTACCGTTTAAATTAATTCTGTTTGCCATAATAAACAAGCTTCCTTTCTGCGATTTACGCCTTAACTTTGTTATTATATTAACAACATTAAGATAAAAAGAAAAGTTACAGATACGGTGAATTGTCACTTTTTCTGTAACTTTGTCTATTAATCACAAATATAAATATATCTTTTTGGCAATTTTCGCTCAATTCAATATGCCTAACTCTGTGAAAAGTTCCTCAAGCACTCCTGGCATACCTTTCACAAGAATCTGTGCAAGCTTTTCCGGTGTACAATTCAGTTCCCCAAGGACCCATTTTATAGTCATGTAAATGGAACTCTGGCAATACATTTCCAGAAGGAAATGGGTATCTTCATCAAGAATTTTTCCGTTTTTTGTACGAATCAGATTTTCGTAGAAATCAAGAATCAGCTCAAAATCATGCTGTCTTAGGGAATTCTGACTGTCATAGCGAAAAGCTGCTGCAAAAAAGGACTGTTCCTCCTGAATATAAGTAAACTTCTTAACTAACGCATCAGATACCGTCCGTCCCTGTCCCATATGTTCAAAGGATTTTAAAAGAAGCTTGTCAAAATACCAGTTGATCAGATCATATTTATCCAGAAAATTGCGGTAAAATGTCTGTCTGGTAAGTCCACAGTTTTCTACGATCTGCTTTACGGTAATATTTTCAACAGGTGTTGTCCGCATACATTCCTTCATGGAATACGCCAGCTTGTATTTGGTTTTTTCCCCTTTTACAGAAGTTATATTCTCCATATTTATCCCCATTTCTGGAGCATGCTTGAAAAAGGCTCCATATTACTAATACAGTCGGCGATTGTAAGAGCACCAAAGGCGCGGAATAATCGCCTTTCATTCATGGTGATGTCTGTTTAGTTAATATGAGCAGCTCCTACCGCGCGGATATCCATCGGATAAACATTGTCTCTTCCTACATACCGGGAAATATATTCTACATAATTATCCATCTCTTTTTCCGGAATGACTGTGGCAATTACTCCTGCAAATCCACCGCCATGTACTCTGCAGATACCGCCGCCGATCTTATTCAAAAACAGTCTGGTAAGAGCAAGGACAAGCGGGATCTTCTGCTCATGGCAGTCTTTGATACAATAGCAGTTCTGAAGAAGCTCCCAGGAAGAAGTACCGGACTCATCCAGCAGCTTCAGGAATTCCTCGTAATCCGCCTCTTTGATCGCTTCTGCTGCACGTTCTACACGTGAAGTCTCTTCGAAGAAATGAATTGCACGAAGAACAGCTCTGTCATCCGTGATCTCATTTACATGTGCCAGAAGGTTCTCAAGAGTTGTCTCATGAAGAAGTTCTGCGCCAAGTACCTTCGCTGCTGCTTTCATCTCACCTGGAATCTCAGAGTACTCCTGGCTAAGGTCTGCATGACCCTTTCCTGTATTTACGATCACCAGTCTGTGTCCAAATTTTCCAAAGGAAAAATCCAGCTTGCTGTATTTCAGGTCGTTTCTGTCAGCAAAGTCAAAAAGAACCGGGCCGCCAACAGCACATGCCATCTGATCCATCATACCGGAAGCCTTATCCCAGTAAACATTTTCTGCATACTGGCCGATCTTTGCATAATCTGTATAAGTCATTTTACTCTCATTGAAGAAATAATCAATGATTACGCAGACCAGCATTTCAAAAGAAGCAGAAGAACTAACTCCGGCTGCTGCGATAACATTTGTGCTTACATATGCATCAAAACCAGCTGTCTGAAATCCGTTTTTCTTCGCACCCTCCATCATACCAGCAACCAGTGCAAAGGTTCCCTTCGGATAATTGGCCCGGCTGATCCGTTCAAGATCCACTACGATTTCATCTCTGTAACCCTCACTTGTAATGTGAATCACATTTGTTCCGTTTGGCGCTGCCACGCCGATAGTATCCAGGTTGATACTTCCGGCAATAACCTTGCCGCCATTGTGATCCACATGGTTTCCAATGATTTCTGTTCTTCCTGGAGATGTAAAGAAATCTGCATGATCATGTTTATAAATTTTCGTAAATTTCTCAGCAAGGTTCTGGAAACGGGCTGCACAGATGGTGCTCTCTCCATAGATTTTTTCAAGGCTTGTCTTTTCTGGTAAATTCATAATTTCACTCTCCTGATTTGTTAAGATTCTTATAATATTTACTACTTTCTTTCTCGTCCGATGTAACTTCATCAAGTTATTTATTATTATAACCTCTGTTTACTAAATATTACCTTGACTAACATGATAAAAATAAGGAATATATTGCGCTTTTATATCTTGGTATTGTATAATATTGGCAAATTATATGGGTAATTTATGGAATTCTTCAAAAATGAAGTAAATGAAAGCAACCAGCTGCAAAAATAAATGAATGTAGTATTCAAAGCAAGGAGGATGGCTATGTCTGAGCAGATCATCACCAACCAGTTTCAAAAAGAGCTAAAGCAGCATGGGGACGAACATTTCCCCTTCCTGGTCAGTTACCAGAAGCTTTCCGAATACGAATCCGGTTCTTTTATGTGGCACTGGCATCCGGAAATTGAGATAACCTATGTGCAAAAAGGGAGCATGTGCTACAAAGTCAATAATCTTGTATACCATCTAGGCGAAGGGGATATTCTGTTCAACAATTCCGGAGTTCTTCACTCCGGAAACATGGAGAATCAGGAGGACTGTTCTTATATTCCTGTAACCTTCGATACCCGGTTGATCTATGGATTTTTCCAAAGCACAATCAACAGTAAATATGTAGATCCTGTTATTCAGGATTCCAGGCTTCCTGCTCTTTGCATTGATCAGAGTGAGCCTTGGCATAAACCATTCCGTGAGCATCTTTTGCATATTATTTCCCTGGATAAAAACAAACCGGATTTTTATGAGCTGGATATTACCATCTGCCTTCAGTCCATGTGGCGACTTCTTCTGGAGCATATAACCTATGAACCACAGATTTCCCGGAAAAGTTCCCTGGAATATGACCGCATCAAAAAAATCTTATCGTATATTGAAGCCCATTATAGAGACAAAATCACTCTAAACGACATTGCCAAACACATTCATCTTTGTGAAAGTGAATGTACCCGGCTGTTTAAACGTCACATGAATACAACTTTGTTTGCTTTTCTCCAGGAATACCGGATTGAACGCAGTCTGGAAGATCTGAACGCCGGAGAACCTATCAGCGATGCTGCTGAAAATGCCGGGTTTACAGATTCCAATTACTATTCCAAGGTGTTTGCGAAGATAAAAGGCTGCAGCCCAAGAGAATATCGCAGGCGTCATTAGTCCATGCGCAAAAAGGCTCCGGACCGTGTTTCAAACACACTCCAGAGCCTTTTAAACAATCTTTATTTCTTGTATATAATCTTCCCAAGTGTAAGCATAAGCTCTTCTGCACTGATCGGCTTCGCCAGATGTCCGTCCATTCCGGCTTCTTTTGAGGCTTCCCTGTCTTCATCAAATGCATTCGCTGAAACCGCAATAACAGGTATCTCTGCAAGATCCGGATCCGATAGTTCGCGGATTTTGCGGGTAGCTGTATATCCATCCATTACAGGCATCTGAATGTCCATAAGAACTGCTGTGTAATAACCTGGAGAAGATTTTATTATTTTCTCTACTGCAATTGCCCCATTTTCTGCCACATCCACCAGAAGACCTGAATCCTCCAGAATCGCAACTGCGATTTCCCGGTTCAGAATATTATCCTCCGCCAAAAGGATTCGCTTACCAGCAAAAATTTCAGGTGGATAAAATTCTCTGGTCTGGCTGATCTTTGCCGGGGCATCTGCCAGTCTCTGGCACAA
This sequence comes from Clostridia bacterium, assembly GCA_029101305.1. Taxonomy (GTDB): domain Bacteria; phylum Bacillota; class Clostridia; order Lachnospirales; family Lachnospiraceae; genus Blautia_A. Next base: position 16,438 of record JAQXQS010000116.1, read on the forward strand.
TTTCACTACGATCTCAGTTCCCTTGTTTTCTTCGGAATCAATCTGGATCGTACCGCCCATCAGATCCACAAATCCTTTTATGATGGTCATACCAAGTCCGGTTCCCTGCACTCCGCTTACCGTAGAGGTAGATTGTCTCTCAAATGGCAGGAACACTTTTTTCTGGAATTCCTTACTCATGCCGCAACCGTTGTCTTTTACACGTATTTCATAATTTCCATAGTCTTTGTGTTTACAAGGGAACTGAAGGATCCGAAGAGAAATCCTTCCTCCCGTCTGGGTGTATTTCACAGAATTTCCAAGAAGATTAACCAGAATTTCCTTCATGCGTAGTTTATCACAATATATATAATAATTCTGGATCTGCGAAATATCTATCGTAAATATCTGATTCTTCTCCTGTGCCTGATTGCTGATGATCACGCTGGTCTCATCTACAATATCCCTGATGCTGCATATATTCTCGTCCAGCTTCGTCTGGCCGCTTTCGATTCTGCTGATCTCCAGTACTTCATTTACGATACCAAGAAGATGTTCACTTGATACTTTGATTTTCGACAAATAGTCCTGTACCTTTTCGGAATCATCCCCGGACTGAATAGCAAGATTGGTAAAACCAACTACTGCATTCATAGGTGTACGGATATCGTGGGACATGTTCTGAAGAAATACCTTCTTTGCCACTGATGCCTGTCTGGCAGCTCCAAGAGCTTCCTCCAGAAGTTCTTTATGCTTCTGCTCTTTTCTGGCAGCTGCCTGCTGTGCCTGTTCCCGCCGGATAAAATACCAGATGATCAGTAATAATATAGCTGACATGATTCCTGTAAACAGCCATACATGATCCTGTATCACATCGGTCAGAGTATATGTAGACAGGGTATTCAGATACCGGTAAGTATGATTGAGACCATAGCTCTCGCCAAGAACGCTTATGCCATGGTTCACGACCTGAAGCATACCGCTGTTCCCATGGGCAACGCCAAAGCAGACCTTCTCTTCATCAGTCAGTGTGATCACATTCATTTTCCGTTCCCCGTGAAGGAGCTGACTGACACGGAGTGCTCCAAGCAATGTGCTCCCTGCCTCCCCGGAGCTTACTGCTTCGACACATTCTTCAACAGAATCATAGGGAAGGATTTCAGAATCCGGATAATTGGATATAGTATACCAGTATTGACGCAGATTATTCCTGTTTACCGCTATTTTATCCGTAATCCCCTCTTTATAGGGCTCTTTATAAGCGAGAGAAATGGGAAATTCCACTACAGCAGAACTCTGGACAAAACCATTCTGCTCTGAGTACCATTTGCCGTCGCTTACCGGAAAAATCATATCTAGATCACCATTTTTCAGACATTCCAGCATATCGTTCTGGTCTTCAAATGGCTGATATACGATTTCCGGCTTATAATTTCCAGGAAGAGCCTGAAACATATCCGGAACAATATCACAAAGAAGTCCCGTTACAGATCCATCTTTCTGGGTATCACAGTATGGCAGATAATGATCCAGATAACCCACTACGATTTTCTCATGCTCATCCATCCATTTCTGCTCTTTTTCAGACAGAAAAACACTGACTGTAGTTTCCGTATAGTACTTATTTTTCAGGTCATCCAGATCTGCTGAGTCCTGCTCATTTATAATATTCATAGCCATGTTCAGTTCATTAAGAAGATCCGGACGGTCTTTCGCAATGCAGATGTAGAAAGGCTGTTTGCCTATTTTTTCCACAGGATTAATCCCAAAATAAGAAGAGACAACATTGTCTGCACTTACAAAACCATCTATTTCCTTGTTATTAAATCCCTGTGCACAGGTTTGCAGATCGTCATAATAGACAATTTCAATATCCACATAATTCTGTATCTTCCATTTTTCAAGAGCAGCAGTCATTCGCTGGTTGTTTCGCAGGGTCCCGATCTTTTTCCCTTTGTAGGAATTCATATCACCACATTTTATGGAGTCATCATCAGCATTTTTGTAAATATAGAAAGTCTCATTAAGCATTGGCGCATCCGGATAACGGATCAACTGGATCCGGTCAGAAGAATACGCGATTCCAGCCATCAGGTCAATCTCACCGGAAACCAGCTCTTCATAAAGTGTTGACCAGTCTCCATACACATATTCATATTTCCAGCCTGTATAAGATGCAAGCTTCTGTAGATACTCATAGCTGTATCCGCTTTTCACCTCATCATCACTGGTGCCCTCCTGGAAATTATGAGAAAAGTAATAGCCTACCCGGACTGTCTTCTGACTTTCTGCACATATTTTTACAGGAAAAAAAGCTATAAGTCCCAGGCATAATATCATGCATGGAAAAATATAGCTATTTCTAAATTTCCTGAAAAGATTCAGTGGTTTATTCTCTTCTTCTTTGCCCTTCTCCATCATGCCTATCCTTCTTCCCTATTACCTGATTTCAAACTAATCTTATTAAAGCTGCCATTGATCGTCTGGAATCTCTTCCTGTAATCAGGAAATTCCCTCCGGATAAGTCACCCCTTTCGGAAGGGGATCCCATTCATTAAGGCCAAGACTCTGTTTGAACTTCGCCTGCTCCAGTGTAAGCCTTGGCATGTCGTCCTGCAGATATTCCATTAATTCATCAATGCCTTCCCTTGTCACATTGTTCACCATGAATATGCGCTCACAGCCTGCATTGATCAACCACTGTCTTACCATAGGAATATTGGCATATGGGGAATCGATTTTCGTAATAATACCGATCAGCGGACGCAAAATGAAAGAACGGCAGCTTGCTCCGAACAGATTAAAGGGTTCATCTGCTGCCTGTACAATAGCCACCACATCCGCTTCAAACGAAAAGCAGGCAAGTCCTACACTGAAATGCTTGGACTCCGCATACTCTCCAGGGGAATCGATGGTATCGTCATTTGAATTGGTATACTGCGTCTTTATGTAATGAAGCTCCTCGCCCTTCAGTGCCTGCGTCAGCGAAGTTTTACCAGCTTCACTTCTTCCCATTAAAAAAATCTTCTTCATCTGTCTGTGTGTCCCCTATCTTTCCCTCAGCTCTTATTAACTTCACAAACTTTAAATCCCAGCTCCTGGTCAAAGAACCGCACAACCTCTTCCACTGCTGTCTGTACCTGTGACAGCCCGCCAGTCAATATAAGAGAACCGCAAAAACGGTCCATAAATCCAATCTGTACATCTGCGCTCTTCGTAGCAACATCTGCTGCCACCACCACTGCCTCCCATGGGGTAAAGCGGATCAATCCGATTGACTCTCCTGTATGGTCTTCCCCTTCATGAACACCGATGTGTAATCCCAGATTCTCATAAATACATGCCTGCGACGGGCTTATTACATGAGCCAGGCAAACCTCTTTGCCAGGTACACGTACACGGGTCATACGAAGCTTCTTGCCCTTCAGATGTTCATAATTATCATGGAACAGCATTTCCAGCAGTTCTTCCTTCGTTATTCGCTCCATGCTCTTACTTCCTATCGTTTCGTAATATTGCAGACTACATAGCCAAGAGAATCACGGAAATAATCTACGATCTCCGTCATAGCTGACATGACATCCGAAATCTCACCTGTAATGATCAGGGTTCCGGTAAAGCGGTCTGCAAATCCAAGATAAACATTACCACTCTTTACTGCGATATCTGAAGCGATAACAGCAGATTCCGGCGGTGTCATATTCATAATTCCAATCGCTGAGGAACGGTAATCCAGCTGTGGGTTCAGTCCCAGCTTCTGATAAATGATCGGTGCCGGGCCGCCCATTACGTGGGCAAAGGTGATCTCCTTACCAGCTACTGTCTCCTGCACGATTCTGATCTGTTCTCCATGTTCATTTGCCATTTATGTAGTGCCTCTCTTTCGAAAATAATATCTTCACATTTTATATTTTATTGTACCATCTGATTTTATAAATAGCAAGTAAAACACTGTCTTTCACTGCTCTTAGAAGCAATTATTTGTACAAAATCCCTTTGGTCAATACGCCAATCTCTAAAATACTTCATAAAAAATCTTCGCATTTTCGAAAAATAAGAGGGTGACAGATAAGCCATAGTGTGATAAAATAGCTTTCGCTTCTGGATCAATGAAAACAGAGGCATTAATAATATGTAGCTTTTCAGTATATATTTATGGAAAAGAAGGGGTTTTATGGAAAAAGACATGACGAAGGGCCGGCCTTTGCCGGTGATTCTGAAATTTATGCTTCCTCTTATTATCGGAAACATTTTTCAGCAACTATACAATATGGCTGACACAATTATCGTAGGCCGCTATGTAGGTGCCGATGCACTTGCGGCAGTTGGTTCCACAGGAACGATCATGTTTCTGATCGTAGGCTTTTCACAGGGAATCACCGCTGGTTTTTCTGTCCTTACTTCTCAGCGCTTCGGGGCGAAGGATACCGAAGGGGTAAAAGCCAGCGTTGCCAACGGTATTCTGCTCTCTTTGATTTTTACAGTTCTCATCAGTGGCCTCAGTATGCTCAGTATGCATTCCCTTCTGAAGCTGATGAATACTCCTGATAATATCTTTCAGGATGCTTATACCTATGTAATGATCATCAGTGCGGGAATTATCGCCACTATTTTTTACAACCTGTTCTCCTCATTTCTCCGTGCTGTGGGAAATAGCAGGATTCCGCTTATTTTTCTGGTATTTTCCGCTGTTTTAAACGTTGCACTGGATCTTGTCCTGATCATCAATTTCAAAATGGGAGTGGCAGGTGCTGCTTACGCGACTATTTTTTCCCAGGGAATTTCCGCGATTCTCTGTCTGATCTATATTTATGTCCGCATGCCGGATCTTGCTCCTGACAGAAGACACTGGAAGCTTCACGGCAGGGAAAGCCGCAATCAGCTTGCCATGGGAATTCCGATGGCACTCCAGTTCGCCATTACTGCATCTGGAACCATGATCATGCAGGCGGCTATCAACCTTTTTGGTTCTGATGCGGTTGCTTCCTATACAGCCGCCAGCAAGCTACAGAACCTGGTTACACAGGGTATGATGGCTATGGGACAGACCATGGCGACCTACAGCGGCCAGAATTTTGGAAAAGGTGATATCAAACGTATCCGTCAGGGCGTGAAAGCAGCCCTTGGTGCTTCTGTTGTTTACGCAGTTGGTGCTGCAGTTCTTGTGGTTCTTCTGCTGAAACCGGCGCTGGGGTTGTTTTTCACTGGAGATGTGGATATGTCCAGTATGTTCCCATGGGCAAGAACGTATATTTATATGAGCATTATATTCTATATCCCACTTAGCACAATTTTCGTTTTCCGTAACACCATGCAGGGCTGTGGATATGGTTTTCTCCCGATGATGGGCGGTGTTTCTGAGCTGATCGCCCGTCTGGTTGTGGCAATGATTTCCATGGCTGTTGCAAGCTATCCGCTTGCATGCTTCTGTGATCCTGCGGCCTGGTTCACTGCCGCTGTTTTCACCGGTGTTTCCTATCTTTTCGTTATGAAGGATATCCGTAAAAAATATGAGAACCCAGAAAGTCTGTCCCACTCTGCAAAATAAAGTTTTAACCTAAAGCGAAACATATTTAGTCATACACTGGAGGTATCTGCAAAAGCAGATATCTCCTATTTTATCAACTTTTTAAGCTTTTTTATTAATAGTCCAATTTTATTTCTGATCCAATGAAAAAATATATTCCAGTGGAAGCAGATGTATTTCTTCAAATATTCTTTTACTTTCTTCTTCACCCATATTTTCCCTGTTTGTGGGCGCAGGAACCTTGATCCGGAAAGCTGGTTGCTTTCTTGTCTGCATGTAATATTGTTCCGGCGTCCCCATTCCTTTGTATTTTTGCCTTGAAGGTTCTGTCATCTGTTCCCGCTCCAGATGATAGGAAGAAGATTTCTGCATATGGCGGGCAAGCCGGTAAGACTTTGGAAGACTTCCCAGGCTCTGCTGACTGTGAAAATAAATAATTTCTCTTCCTGATTGTCCAAAAGTCAGAAGTCCACAGCTCTCATATTCCTGTATCATACGTACCAGCGCTTTTGTCTCATTTTCACTGGCCGGCTCTTCTCCCATTCTGGAATGGATATAGTGAAAGGTAGGAAAATTATGGGAAATGTCCACTCCTCTTACATTGTACCCGAAATCTTTTGCCGGAATACTTTGCATGCGAAGCATTTGCCTGTAAATCGGATTTCGGATCGTCCCGAAGCCATTCTGGGTGATTTCGTATCCATCCGGATTTAATAATGGAATGATACAGATTCTTATTTTGTTTAATAGATTTCTTACCTGATAAAGTTCTTCCAGCTCCCATCCACATTCATATGCCCTGCAATACTCTTCTGCCATCTTCAGCAAAAGCAGCGGCATGATTCTCTGGGTTCCTTCAACACCGGACACACAAAAGATTGCCTGTTGACTTGTACCGATTTCCAGCATTGGGATCATTCTCTCATCATGACTATTTCCGATCACCCGGAACTGACAGAAGCTGCTGTAGCGTCCAGCCAGTTCCCATAAGGAATAATAAAGCTTCTCGTACGATATGTTTTGCCCATTTTCCCCATCTCTTTTTATCTCGGTTTTATTTTCAATTGGAATTGTCTTCTGTTGAAACTTATTTCCTGTTTCTGATAACATAGTATCCCTCCTGCAGCGGAGGAAAATCTCAGGCAGCATTTCATTTCAAGTACCAGCCTGTCCCCCGCCGCCAATACCATTATATGCAAAAAGGCAGGTCCAAAGACCTGCCTTACATGCTTTTCTATGATTTTGTTACCAGATTTTCTATAACTCTCTTATCAGATTTTTTCTACAATTCTGTTATCAGATTTCATCCTCTTTTTTTCTCTTTCTGACGATAACATAACCGCCAGCTACAAGGGAAAGGCTTGCAAGCATCATCATGGTTGCAATTGGGGAATTATCAGCTGTTCTTGCATTGGTTGCAGAAGAAGAACCTGTATCGCTGTCTGTGCCATCATGATTCTCTGCATCATCACCTGTACCGTCCCCAGTACCATCTCCAGAACCGCCATTACCATATCCGTCATCATAGCCATCTGTTGCTGTCGGTGTGATGGTGCCGGATGGAGTGATAGTGAAGTCAATTGCTTTGGACTTGAACTCCGTCGGAAGTGCCTCTTTCACACCGGTTGCTTCCCACTCAGATCCATTGTAAATATATTTCTGGAAGAAGATGTACATCTTAAAGGTCTTCGCCTGTTTGATACCATTTACATTTCCAATAGACCAGCTCTTCTGGTAACCGGTGTCGATATTCTTCGCGGACATGCTCCAGCCGTAAGGAATCCACTTGGTGTCGCCCTTAACTGGACTTGTATTATCGGTACCAGCACCTGTTACCTTGAAATTGTACATTGTCTTCGGATAGAATGCTAACGGATCTTCTAATCCGGTAACTTTACTCTCACTGACAGATGGATTAATGGTAGCACGTGTAGTTGGAGTAGGTGTGGTAGGAGTCTCGGTAGGTGGAGTAGCTTTTGCTTTTAAGGTTATTACTAATGGCTTAACCGCCTGTAAACCATTTACATCTTCACCATATACTACCACTTTGATCGGTGTATCATAAGCAACTCCGCCGATTGAAATGGAAACCGGTCCATTAATATATCCAGAATCAGTGCTGTCTTTCTTAACTTCATCGAAGCTTGGAGTAGAATCAGACTTCTTCATCCACGCAATATAATATCTGCCACCTTCACCTGCATCATTGGCATGGAAACTGATATCAACCGTATGATCATATGCCTTGTTCCATGAAATAGAATCTGCGGTCAGTTCCATGGAGCTGACTGGGTCTTTCACTTCCTCCAATTCACCAGTAGTACTATTGATTGTATACGTGGCATCAAGATAATGGATATGTGCTAAAGCGTCTGCAATTGTTGTACCAGCATTTTCTGCAAGGGCTACAAGAGCCTTTCCAGCTGTAGCATCCGCTCTGCGCACCTGAAGATCTGCATCTGCTGCAAGGGCACCTGCCGCTACAATACATGCTTTATCTCCATTTAACACAATGCTGTTGTCATTAACAGAATCGTCTTTATTATCCTTTACAACTACAGAACCGGATACACGAATCTCACCTTCACTGTAAATAGCTCCTCCGGTAGTCTCATCTAAGGACTGGTTACCAGTAATGGTACCACCTGCAAGAGCAATGGCACCTGATCCGCCTTTGTTGCAGATTGCAGATCCTGCAGCATTCGTCAGGTTACCAGTCAATGTAATTCCATCGGAAATTCCAAAATAACCGGAATCCATTGACACGATAGAGCCATCTGCGTCTCCTTCTGTCATCGTTCCGTTTACCGTAAGCTCTAATATGGCATCCCCACTTTTACCAGTTCCAAACTGGAAAGAAGTGTTCGCCCCGGTAACTTTAAACATGTCTCCTTTAAATCCGGAAGCACGGGTGATCGTAACTCCATCCTCAGCAGCTGCAATGGAAACATTTTTATCCTGGTCAATTACCAATGTCTCACTGATCTCAATGGAGCCAGTTACGAGAATCTGAGTCAGTGCACCATCCTTACCTACACCTGCTGGTGCTGCTGTAATCGCTTCTTTTAAGGACTGATACTCTGTCTGGTTTCCATCAGCAGTCTGAACATAAATCTTGCCAGAAGCATTTTCTTCTGCCTGAACTGCGATATCAGCGTCCTCCATAGCCATCTCTTCTGTCTCTCCGCTGCCAAAGCCTTCATCTGTGGCTTCTTCTGTACCAGCAGCATTATCCGCAGCTGGTGTCTCTGCAGCTTCCTGTGTAGGCTCTGCTGCCGGTGTCTGTGCAGAAGCATCTGGTTCAGCCGGAGCATCCGGCTCAGCTGCTGAATCTGTCGCAGAATCTTCTGCTCCATCAGTGGTATCAGCGGCCGGTTCTGCAACTGCTTCGCTGCCTTCCTCTGACTCTACAGCAACGGCTGCTACATCATCTATCGTCATAGTCTGGGTATCCTCAGCAAATGCTGCTGTAGCCGGAGCCATGCCGGTTACAAGGGTTCCAGCCATTATAAATGCTAAAAGTTGCTTTTTTTTCATTTTAAAAGTCCTCCTTATATATGAGTCCCCCGTATTATGTATTAACATCGAAGTCCAGTATATCACATTTCATTAAAAAAATCAAACCTATGGACGAACCTGTCCATTTCCATAAATGATAAATTTTGTGGAAGTAAGTGCCAGAAGTCCCATAGGGCCGCGGGCATGAAGCTTCTGGGTACTGATGCCGATCTCCGCGCCAAAGCCAAATTCAAAACCATCTGTAAAACGGGTAGAGGCATTTACATACACAGCCGCTGCATCTACTTCATCCAGGAACTTCTGGGCATTATTATAATCATTTGTAATAATCGCTTCTGAATGTCCGGTATTATAACGGTTAATATGGCTGATGGCCTCATCTACGCTTCCAACCACCTTAATGGAAAGAATGTAATCCAGATATTCCGTTCCCCAGTCTTCTTCTGTTGCTGATACAGCATCCGGAATCAGCGCTTTCGCCTCTTCGTCGGCACGCATCTCTACGTTCTTCGTACGCAGGCGCTCTGCAAGTACCGGCAGAAATGCATCCTTCACTTTCTCATGCACCAGAAGAGATTCACAGGCATTGCATACACCAACTCTCTGGGTCTTGGCATTCATCACAATATCTGCCGCCATCTGAAGATCCGCACTTTCATCCACATATATATGACAGTTTCCTGTACCAGTCTCAATAACAGGAATGGTGCTGTTATTTACCACTGCTTTGATCAGTCCCCTGCCGCCTCTTGGAATCAATACATCCACATATTCATTCATCCGCATAAACTCTCCGGCTGTTTCTCTGGAAGTATCGGCTATGAGCTGGATTGCATCCTTCGTAACACCATTTTCGTCCAGGATCCTGCGGATGCACTCCACGATCGCTGTATTGGAATGAATGGCATCACTGCCACCCTTCAGGATTACCGCATTGCCCGTCTTAAAACAAAGGGCAAACGCATCTGCTGTCACGTTTGGTCTCGCCTCATAAATGATCCCGATCACCCCAAGCGGTACCCGTTTCTGACCAATAAGAAGCCCGTTGGGACGTTTTTTCATTCCAGTGACTTCCCCGATAGGATCCTCCAGGGCTGCGACCTGGCGAAGTCCCTCTGCCATCCCTTCAATTCTGGCTTCTGTCAGCATCAGACGGTCTACCAGGCCTTCTGGCATCTGGTTTGCCCTGCCATTTTCCACATCAATTGCATTGGCCTTAAGGAGTTCCCCGGAACTGGCAACAAGGCCATCTGCAACTGCTTCTAATACCTGGTTTTTCTTCGCTGTATCCAGATTACGAAGTACTATTTCAGCCTCTTTGGCATTCCTGCCAAGAGTTATCAGCATTTCATTCATTCAATCTCCTCCTTCCGATTGCCGGAATGATTTTCAAGCACGCTATAATATTATCCAACTAATGCCCAGCCGTATAAATCTTACTCTGGGTCACGATCATCTGCGGACAAATGTCCGTGGATTCTGTGGGAACCTGTTCGAACATCTGAAAATCAAATGCTACAGCAAGCCTGAATATATGTGGATGCTTCTCCAGAAATCGATCATAAAAACCGCCTCCATAGCCCACTCTGTGATTCTGCGGATCAAACGCCACACCAGGCATGATCATAAGTGCGTCTTCCCATTCCACGGTCTCGCCCTGCACCGGTTCCGGAATTCCGAAATAACCAGGTTCTAACTGGGAGAAATCTGTGAGCCGGTAGAAAAGCATATCTTTTCCCACGACCTTGGGGACTGCAGTTTCTTTCCCCTGCTTCCAGGCTTCCTCGATTATGTAACGTGTTATTACTTCATGATTGTAGTCTGCATAAGCCATGATCTGTCTGGCAGTGGAAAATTCAGAAGTCTTCGTCACCAGGTCTGTTATCTGGCGGCTCCACGCTTCTATCTCCCCATCGCTGTACTGCTTCCTGGCTGCAAATACCTGCTTCCTAATGAGTCTTTTTTCTTCCATATTTCTCTCCAAGGTTTACAACAGTGCCATCTGCTTCCTTGATATCAATATTATCCAGCTGATTTCGGAGATTCATTTTGATCGTGGCAATGTACTCCTTACGGAGCTCTGCCTGCTCTTTTTTCTCCTCTTCAGTAAGACCTACACTCTGTGCCTTATGGTGAAGGGTGTTAATGCGGTCGATTTTTGTGCTGTCCATAATCATACTCCTCCTGTAAATTGTCTGTGTAATCTAAATTGTACACGCAAAAGCGTGTTAAAAAGCATGCTGCTGTGTACTTTACAAGCATCCTGCTGAAATCTTATAACAGTTTCTCTATATAATCTATCAGGAAAAACTCTTCTTCTTTTTTTCCAACAAATAAAGTCCCACAGGTGTCACCTTCCACGATTCTGTGGATATTATGGAAATCGCCACCGTTTGCAATCACCATGTCCGTACCTGCGGCAGTTGCAATTCTGGCAGCGGTAAGCTTGGTAGCCATTCCACCTGTACCAACCTTGCTTCCTGTAGAACCTTTCCCCATACCAAGAAGCTTTTCATCCAGTGTCCCAACCGTATCAATAAACTTCGCATCTGGATTGGTATTTGGATCATCTGTGAAAAGTCCATCAATATCAGACATAAGGATCAGAAGGTCTGCGCCGATCAAGGCTGCTACCACAGCGGAAAGCGTGTCATTGTCTCCAAACTTCTCAAGAGACTGCAGCTCATATGTGGAAATAGAGTCATTCTCATTAACAATGGGAATAACCCCCATGGATAAAAGCTCATTAAACGTATTCTCTGCATTCTTACGGTTAGCATTATTTACCATGGTATTCTTAGTCATAAGGATCTGACCTGCCATCTGGTTGTATTCCCCGAACAGCTTCTGATAGATCATCATCAGCCTGGCCTGTCCAACTGCTGCACATGCCTGTTTCTGCCGTGGCTCCTGAGGCTTCTCTTTAAATCCAAGTGCCGCTGCACCAACAGCAATCGCGCCAGAAGATACCAGTACCACATCCTTGCCCTGATTGCGCAGGTCTCCTAACTCTCTGACCAGGATCTCCAGCTTCCGAAGATTCAGCTTGCCAGTCTGTGCATGGGTAAGAGACGAGCTTCCGATTTTTATTACAATACGCTTCTTATCTTTCAGTCTTTCCCGGTAATTCATTTTATCTGTCAACTCCGTTATTATATTTCGCTATTCTAACTGCTTTAAGCAGTTATACATTTTTTTATCTTACATCATTTTTATCCATTCGTCCATGGTTTCCTGGAAACACTTATATAATTTCAAATAATTTTCACATTTTAATAGGGAAAATATATCTGTGCCCATATCGTTTTCTTTGCATGCGTACGCTTATGATTGCAAAAGGGAACGTTGCTGCATTTCCAACGTTCCCTTCACGATTCTTATCATTTGTAATTCCTATTATTTGCAATTTCCATTATTGCAATACACATTATTTGTTATTCATATTTATAATTCTTATTAGCAATTGTACGCTGAATTACACTGCTTCTACTGTAAAGATACGGAATCCACGGAATCCTTCAGCACGATCTCTACCCATGTTTTCCCTGGATTCAGCTGAATCTCCTGATCATTGGAATCGTAATAATGAGTAATTCCCCACTGGGAATCCCTGGTCCAGTGAATATCAATTGCCTTACCTCTCGTAATATACTTGCCTTCTCCTCCAGACTGGGTATCAATGTTCAGATAACCATTGGGATCATATGGCTGATAGTCTGAGTACTGTAAAATAATATTCTCACAGGTCAGCTGATTCCCTGTGTTCTGGTCAATATGGGGTGCATTAAACTGGAAACGGCTGTATTCCTTCGTATCTGCGTTATACTCAAACCATGGATGATTGTATGCGAAATTATCCAATTTCACAACGTTTGCAGAAACGCCATCATCCAGAGTGGTCTCTGTCCCCTCCGGTGCAAACTGGAAATGACCGGTATAATCCTCCTTATACTGCTGACTGTATCCCTGGCTCTGGATACCAGCCTGAAGATGGGAAAAATCTGTGTAAGCATTGTGTGGAGCCACACGGTCTGTACTACGGTAATATGCATTTCCCAGTGTCAGTCCATTCAGATTATCTATAAGATGCTGATCCAGGTACTGCAATGCATAGACCGCTTGTCCATAATGGGAATAAATGGCATCATACTCATTAGCATAAAACAGGAAATAATCACGGCAGCTTCTGACAGAGCCAATTCTTGGAATATTATCATAGTCCTCAATAACCGCCATAAGCCGGGTGATCCCGCCTTCTACTGGTGCTTCGTAAATAACACCAGCATTCTCTGTACCACTCTGCGGGGCACCGTTGGTGTCATTGCCAAGCATAACTGCAATCGGTCTTCTCCTGCCGATACTCTCGGACACATTCTCGCCGGTAAGATAGCTCTTTACGGCAGCTTCCGGGCTCTCTTCTGCCTGAACCGCTACTGTAGATCCTGCAAGTGCGCAGGAAAGCAACACTCCTGTGAGAAGCTTAAACATTTTTCTTTTCATGTTATATCCTCCTTATGCCTTATATTTATGATGTCTTGCGTTCCAAGATCAAATCATACCGACTCCAGATCTCAGCGGGTGATTCCAAGCTCATCCAGGGCTTTCGCCTGACGGGCTTCCATGTCCTGTGCTTCCTCGGGCGTCATATGGTCATATCCTAAAAGATGGAGCATACTGTGTGCAACCAGAAAGCAGAACTCTCGCTTCACGCTGTGTCCATACTCCTCTGCCTGTGCAGCTGCGCGCTCTGCGGAAATCATTATGTCCCCCAGAAGAAGCTCCCCACTGTCAAGGTCAAAACAGGACTCGTCAACCTCGGCTACAGAATAATCCGCCGGTGTCTCAAAAGGCAGCATAGGAAAAGAAAGCACATCTGTGGCTCTCTCTATTCCGCGAAATTCTGTATTAACCCGCTTAATTTCTTCGTTATCTGTAAGAACCAGATTCACCTGTGCATCCCATGGACATTTCTCCATATCCAGGACTTTCTCTGCAACCATCTTTGCAAGAGCGGGGCAATCAAGCCCAAGGTCGAAATCCGTCTCACACTCATATTCTATTGTTACCAAGATGTTTTCCTCCTGTACCATATAGTTTATTTTACTAATCATCTGAAATTATCTGTAAAATACATTTTTCAAGGATTGCAGGAATGATTTTTCAAGCACGCTCTAACGTCTCGTCCTGCGCTCTGCCCGCTTCTGGGTTTTCTCCTGTGCCCTGGCTTCCTCTTTCTCGAAAGCCTTTACGATATCTTTAACGATCTTACAACGGACAACGTCCCTGTTCGTCAGGGAAATCGTCGCGATATCGTCTACATTTTTCAGGATCGAAGCACATTTCTGAAGTCCGGAATCGGTCTCCTTGGAAAGGTCGATCTGAGTTACATCACCGGTAAGGATCATCTTCGAGCCCGTACCAATACGGGTAAGTGCCATTTTTAAAATCGGAAGTGTAGCATTCTGGCTTTCATCAATGATGATCATACTGTTATTCAGGGTACGTCCACGCATGTAAGCAAGAGGGGCAACCTCTATGATTCCACGCTCCCGCAGCTTCGCTGCCTGGTCTGGACCGAATACGTCATTTAATGCATCATACAAAGGTTTCAGATAAGGATCAACCTTCTCCTGGAGATCGCCAGGAAGGAAGCCAAGCTTCTCACCTGCTTCAATAGCCGGACGGCTGAGGATGATCCTCTCGATCTCGTCATTCCGGTAAAGCTCTGCAGCATACGCAACCGCCAGATAAGTCTTACCAGTACCGGCAGGACCAATACAGATCGTTACTGTATTATTCTTCAAGGCATTTATATAATTCTTCTGTCCGATCGTCTTTGTACGGATCGGAATATTCTTGTAATTCAGGGTAACTGCATCTCCCAATACCTTACGGGTACTGTCTGCAATGTCCTCCTCACCGTCATCTTCTTCCTCTGTCTCATCCAGAAAACGATGGATCATATCCACGGAAAGCTGCTGTTGTTTTCCAAGGGCTTCCTGCATGGCTTCAATGATATTTACAGCTGACCGTATCCTGCCATCATTGCCTCCACTTACCGTAATACAGGAATTTCTCTGGGTGATGGATACGCCAAGGCGGTTCTCGATCACCTTGATCAGCTTGTCATTGATTCCAAAAAGTTCCTGTAAAATTTCTAATGAGTCGATCTCTATATTCGCGGATTTCAAAAAAATGCTCCTCCTTGTGTCTCATAAGAATATGTCTTTGTTACTAACAGTAACTTATCTTTCAAAATTATACCACCCTGAGGATAGCTTTTCAACTTTTACATGAAAACAGGAAACTAAAAACTGCTGCAATTATATACTCCGAATCAGATTCGAAAGTAAAACTGCAGCAGTTGTATATTTATTACCGTCCCCCACAACAGGTATTACAGCAAAACTCTTTATTTATTCAGCAGTGAACGGAACTACGTCTTTTACAGCTTCAGCCGGAGAAATTTCAGCATCTGCATTGTCAATATCAATAAGATGATATAGATCATTTCCCATGCCAATCTCTTTCATGTAGCTGAGCTGACGCAATCCGTGACGTGTAGTCATACGTTCACACAAGGCCTGTCTGTCATCATCTTTCAATGCAAAGACAAGATCAACAGAAGCCTGGTCCACAGCCAGAATATCTGAAGAAGCAACGATGCCGATATTTGGAGTCACCACTGGTTCCGCTCCTACGCCCTCGCAGTCACAGGATACAGACATGTTGCGCAGACAGTTGATAAAAGTGATATTCTTTCCGAAATGATCCACTGTCGCCTTAGAGGACTCTGTGATTCTCTCCATCAACTCTTCCTCGGCAATGCTCCATAAATTGTCAGAGCCTTTCACTGTATGAATCATCCCTTTACCAATGCGGCCATCCGCGCATCCAATCCCAATATTCTTATTGGAACCACCGAAACCTCCCATGGTATGTCCTTTGAAATGGGTAAGCACCAGAAGAGAATCGTAATTTACAATATGGCTTCCCATAGTCATATGGTCAAACCATTTACCTCCCTTTACAGGAAGATCAATCGTCCCTTCTTCATCCATAATATCAACAGGGCAAAATGTCCAGCCATTTACCTTAAGGGTCTCGCGATGCAATTCAGTCGTATAGCGGTCTCCTTCATAATAAGTATTTGTCTCTACAATTGTACCATCCGGAATGTCATTCTTAATCAGATTCTCAACCCATGAACGAGGAATAATATTTGGTCCATGTTTCTCTCCTGTATGAAGCTTAATTCCAATTTTTCCAGTCATATTCTGATTCACGCGCTCATACAGTTTCTGCAATCCCGCTGGAGAAAGATCTCTTGTAAAATAAACAGTTGACACTTCTCCGGTACGTTCGCTGTAAGGAATATAGTGTTCTCCACCTTTGCCAGGTATTATTTTTTTGTGATCCATATTTCAAACCTCCTAAAACCCTGTTTATGCAGCTGTTCAGCAGCTTCCCTATTACACGCCAAAATGTACTCCTTATCGCCTCTGGCGATAGCACCTTGGCTATCAGTCAGAACCAATTATAGACCTTAAAGTCCACTTTAAGTCAAGCTCTTTTCATAGGGGATTCCTAAGGGATTTTACCCCGCATTTCTCCACCAATGTTAAAGTCCCTTTCATAATGCAGCTGTTTTCTTCCATTACCACAGACAGACTACAGTTTTCGATTTTGCTTCCCTTTTCCAGCAAATTCTTTTTATAAGATTTTAATTGTACCATAAGTTTTTGTTCTGCCTCGTCCTTTGTATAAACAGCCTCCTGAATCTCATACGGTACCCTGATGATTTTCCCCAGAGAAAAGGGAAGGACAAAGTTTTCAGTCAGCCTCCAGGGAATTTCTTCTACAGAAACGAGGCACTGATTCTCTGTTCCAGTACCAGCACCAAAAATCCAGTTTCCTGTATGAAAATACCAGTTGGTCTTTGGCATTCCACTTTGAACCCTTTTCTCGTAAAGAAGTGGAATTTCCTTATAGTAGGAAGTCTGGTGGCGTACATAAATATCTGCATCTGCAGAAACGTATTTCGTCCGGACCAGCTCCTGGCTGTCATTCAGGATTGGCACCTCCCCCGTTACAAGAACATCACCTTTCTTGCAATTATCGCCTATTCTCACCTGTTGAGTCCCGCTTCTGATAACTATATTCACAATTTCGCCATCCAGATCTGAAATCAGGTCACAAGGACTTTCAGACTTTTGTATATCTTCTGTAAGTGTTTCTTCCTGAATCGAAAGGAATAAGCATGTGCCCTGAACCCTGGCAGAAACAAACGTAATATCCGGATATTTTTTCCGAAGAAGGGACGCAATCTGGGAACAATTTGCTTTTTTCCGACTTATTCCGTGAATAATGCCCTGCTGATCCAGAAATTCCAAAAGTTGAGGGGTGGAATTGGCTACATTTCCATCAATATGGATATTCCAGATATGACCGGAGAGCCAGAACAACAAAGAAGCGCAAAAAATAATCCCAATTATGAAGCATTTTCGCTTTTTACTTTTATACATCCAGAATGGCAAACCTCTTTTTTGCAATATATGGATATGAACTCTGGTTTTTCTATGTATAGGGGTAAGTTTTCGAAAATTATTTACTGATATATAAGCTGTTATGCTGTTTTCCGATTGATGAAATACATTTTCCAATGGAATGGCTCTTGCGTGACAGAGATTTAAGAAGCGTTCGATCTGGTCTCCGGATATTGAGATTTTTAAGAAACCTCTAAGAAACTTTTGGGAACCATCCATTTGGGTTTCGTCTCCTTTGCTATCTATTTTAAGAACTTTCCCTTCTGATATCTTTAGACGCATTCCAGCATTACCGCTGTAATCCGGCCCTTTACTTCCATTTCTAAAACATTATAATGAAATATTTCCAGATTTTTCCCTTGAAGAATTACACGTCCCTGGTAGGTAACGATGACCAGCTTTTCCGTAGTATAGGATAAAATGCTTTTATAGTTCTCGATCAATACCTGGGCCGGCCCGGTAATGGTAATAATCGGGGCTTTATATGCCAAGTCACCAGGAAGTTCCATAGCTGTCATAAAACGTTCTGAAACGGAATTATCCGTTTTCTTCCTGCCCCAATGTTTTTCTCCAGTCTTTTTTTCTCTTTCCGTAACATATTCTTTTCGAAATATATTGACAGGCATAAAGAAAACCTCCCAGCTTTTCTCTCTAATTTATGCGGAAGGTTTTCTTTTTATTCTATGTTAAAATTTGTCAAAATCTCCTTTTCCAGAGCAAGTTCCAAAAAGATTTTCTGCCAAATGTGTGCTTCACAATTTATGGAAGCTTTTGCTTATACTTAAGTTCTTATCGAAAAAGTATCAGTGAAAACCACAGAATAGTATTTCCGCCAAGATTGTATTCCATAGAGTGCTTCTCAACCAGTTCATTTACCACAACTCCGTGGCTTTCCAGACATGGATGCATTTTCTCTGGAAAACGGCATGGCTTTCCTTCCAGATATGCGCAATGCTCGCAAAGGTCGCAGGATTCCGTAGACAGTGTAAAAGTCTCAAAGCCCTCACCTTTCAAAAATCCGGCAACTTCTGTAGTCAGCTCTTCATGGGCATCTCTGGTAGCAAGCATTTCCTCCATATTCATCACATCGGAAACCTCTGCCACACTGGAGAAAAGGATCCCATTTGGGTAGCTGTGAATCCGCTTTCCGCATTCTTCCAGGCTGCCCACGGCAGGCGGACAGGCCCATGTTGTACCGTAGCGCTCACACTCCTGCTTACAGATCGTGCGCACACGCTCTCGTACTTCTATTTCAGCCGTATCCACAAGACGGTATTCAAAAATAGGATACTGGGCTATAAATTCTTCAAAGCGATTTGTATCTAACATCTTTGTTCCTCTCAATCCACTAAATCCTGCTCGGCAAACAGGCTGGATACTACAGACAAATACTCTGGCAAGTGCTGGGATTTCTTTATTTTCTTGGCGTATTTCTCATAATTGGTAAAATTCACTGCCATATAGCTCCATAATTCTTTCATACGGAACAGCACGTTTCTTTCCCCGGAAAGGAGCTGCTGATATTCTTCAAAAAGACAGTCGTGAAATTCTCTCAATGTCTTTTTATCCGGAGCGCCACCCTCACGGATCTTTGTTACCAGTCCCGGATTGGTAATCAGCCCTCTTCCATACATGAAGCAGTCTGTGGCAGGGAAACGCGCCACAATCCGGTTATAGTCATCTGCCGAAAACAGATTTCCATTATAACAAAGGGGCATTTTCAGGCGGTTTACAGCTTTCTCGTAGGCTCCCAGGCGTGGCAGCCCTCTATACATATCAGTCTGAATCCTTGGATGAATGATCAGCTCATATATGGGATATTTCTCATAGATTGCCAGCAGATAATCCCAGTCTTCTTCGTAATGGGTTCCAATTCTGGTCTTAATGGAAATTTTCATATCCAGCTCTGAAAAAATCCGGTCAAGAAACCGGTCAAGTTTCTCTGGTTCTGCCAGGAATCCTGCGCCTTTTCCTTTGGCCGTAACCGTTCCGGAAGGGCAGCCAAGATTCAGGTTCACCTCCTCATGTCCGTAATCCTCCTTCAAAAGACAGGCTGTGCGGATAAAATCGTCTGCATTGCAGGTAAGGATCTGGGGAACCACGTACATTCCTTCATTTCGCTCTGGTGATACCTCGCAGATTTCCTGGAAGCTGAGATTTTTCTTCGGCTTGGCAGAAATAAACGGGGTAAAATATTTATCCATCGGATGGTAAAACCAGTGATACGCCCGGCGGTATATATAATTTGTCACTCCCTCCATGGGAGCCATGTAGTCTTTCATGCAATTCCTCTCAAATTTCTTTATTGTCCGTAAGGGTCTTTTTCAAGTACGCTTTCCTCATTACGGCTTTTACACAATTTAGGCTGTGCCAGATCATAAATACGGAGCTTAAAACCAGAGTCTTTTCAACCATCTGTCAGCCATTCGCTGACAGGCACCGTATCAAATGAAGTGCACAGCCAAATTTCATACCCAACATAGAGATCTGCTTCCGCAGACATTCCATTCTTTTACTTCTCTTCCTCCAGAATAGAAGTACAATGCGGGCATCTTGTAGCTTCCAGAGGAATCTCACTCTTGCAGAACGGACATACCTTAGTGGTGATTTCTTCCTCTTCCTTCGGTGCGGAAAATTTCTCAGCTGCTTTATTCAGTGCTTTCACTATAATAAAGATGATCAGTGCCATGATCAGGAAATTGATCACAGCAGTGATAAATTTACCATAATTCAGGGTCGCATCCCCTACCAGCTTCACACTCAGCTGATCAAAGTTAATCCCTCCGAAAATACCCAGAATCGGATTGATGATGTCGTCTACCAGAGAAGTAACAATACTGGAAAAAGCGCCGCCGATAATTACGCCGACTGCCATATCCATTACATTACCACGGCTGATAAATGCCTTGAATTCATCGAGAAACTTTTTCATCTTCCCTTTCCTCCCTTGGTTTGATAACGTTTATTATACACGTTTCTCTTTTTTTAGACAATGCTATCTGACAAAGTATTTCAATTTATAGTTATCAGAAGGCTCGCACGTGTTTAAAAACCGCTCTAGTAGACTTTTATAGAAAAAATCATTTTCGTCTTGTGCTTTACCATATTACTGTGATAGAATAAACAGGATTTTAGCACAAACCTGCTGGTTTACGATCCACAGCACATGGTTCGTTATTTTAATGGTTTGCTATTTTAAGAGAAAGAAGGCTTACTGACGATGAAATTTTCTAAAAGACTGGATTTATTTGGAGATGAAATTTTTGCCGCGCTGAATGACAGGCAGCTTGAGCTTGAGAAACAGGGTAAGAAAATATATAACATGAGTGTGGGAACTCCGGATTTCCACACACCGGACCATATTAAGAAGGCACTTATAGACGCAGCTGCTGACGACCAGAACTGGCGCTACAGTCTCCGCGACCTGCCAGAGCTTCTGGATGCAGTCTGTACCTATTACAAAAAGCGCTTCGATGTAGAGATCACACCAGATATGGTAATGACAGTCTATGGAAGCCAGGAGGGTATGGGACATCTTGGCATGGCCTTGTGTGATGAGGGAGACGTTGTCCTTCTTCCAGATCCCTGTTATCCGGTTTTTGCAGCCGGAAGTAAGCTTGGCGGTGCAGTCCCTTACTATTATCCCCTTGTTGCAGAACACGATTTCCTGCCATTTGTGAAGGATATCCCGGAAGATATAGCCCGCAAGGCACGATATATGGTAGTTTCCCTCCCATCCAATCCGGTTGGCAGCATTGCGGTTCCTGGGCTTTATGAGGAGATTGTTGCGTTTGCAAAGAAATATGACATTCTCATTATCCATGACAATGCATACAGTGATATTATCTTCGATGGTGTCGAGGGAGGCAGTTTTCTCGCCACTCCTGGTGCAAGAGAGGTTGGAGTTGAATTTTTCAGTCTTTCCAAATCCTTTAATGTAACCGGTGCCAGAATTAGCTTCCTGATTGGAAATCCTGAAATTATCGCGGCTCTTAAGAAACTCCGCAGCCAGATTGACTTCGGTATGTTCCTTCCAATCCAGAAGGCTGCTATTGCAGCTCTTGAGGGACCTCTGGACAGTGTGAAAGAACAGTGCAGACAGTATCAGGCACGCCGTGACGCCCTTTGCGACGGTCTTGCTTCCATCGGCTGGGAGAAACCAAACGGCAAGGGAACCATGTTCGTATGGGCACGTATTCCAGGCGGCCGCACTGACAGTATGGCTTTTTGCATGGAACTGATGGAAAAAGCCGGAGTTATCGTTACCCCAGGCGCAAGCTTTGGTCCTCACGGGGAAGGATATGTACGTTTCGCCCTTGTTCTTCCACCAGAGAAAATTAAAGAGGCAGTAGAGGCAATCCGGGTGAGCGGAATCTGATTTCATTAAAAGGTCTTAGTTCATATAATAAAAATCCCAGATGGAAGTAATTGCATACTTCTTCCATTTGGGATTTTTTAGTACTCTATGATTTTGGATCATTTATGGTACGGCTCATGATTCATGATCCTGTACCCTCTGTAGATCTGCTCCAGCAGAATCATCTGCATCAGCTGATGGGGAAATGTCATCCTGGAAAAACTGAGCTTATAATCAGCCCTTTTAAGAACTGCATCAGAAAGCCCAAGCGATCCACCGATCACGAAAGCGATGCTGCTCTTTCCCTGTACTCCAAGCCTGGCGATCAGATCTGAAAGCTCTACGGAATCCAGCATTTTGCCCTCTATGGCAAGGGCAATCACATAGTCTGTATCCCTGATATGATTCAGAAGCCTGTTTCCTTCCGTCTCCTTAATCTGCCGGTTCAATGCATCCGACGCTTTATCTGGTGTTTTCTCATCAGACACCTGAATAAAGCTCAATTTACAATAGCGGCTAAGGCGCTTGGCATACTCTGCAATCCCATCATTTAAATATTTTTCTTTGATCTTGCCAACTGTGATAATACGAATTTCCATTTATATTTATTGCTCCATTACATCTCAAAATCCATGGCTACACGGTCGCAGACATTCGGTCTTACATAAGTATCTGCTACATGGACATGATTTGGATTCACAGCATAAGCAGCCAGTGCCTCAGCACTCTCAAGCTCTGTGATCAGGCACAGGTCACGTGTACTGAAAGCCAATGGTTCTGTGATAACCTCTGCCTTCAAAAGGCCAGGAACTACGCCTACAAGCCCTTCCAGGTGTTCTTTAATCTGTGCTTTCAATTCTGGTTTCTTCTCTTCTGGGATTTCTTCCTTGAATGACCACATTACCATATGTTTTACCATTTTAATCGTCTCCTTTTTTATATTTTGTAACAGTCCGGATTCATACTGATTCTGGGATAAAGGTTCATCTAGCATTTTCTACAAATGCTCTTCTACAAGTGCTCTTCCACATAAGTCTGAAACTCATCCATCGACATCAATACCTTACGCGGCTTGGTACCCTCTTCCGGTCCTACAACCCCGGCATCGCACAGCTGATCCATGATCCTGGCTGCACGGTTAAATCCGATCTTATACATCCTCTGCAGCATTCCAATGGATGCCTTCTCTTTCTCGATAATAAATCTTCCAGCCTTTTCAAAATAAACATCACGTTCGTCTCCGCCAGAGCTTCCTCCAGCTGTAAGAACAGCGTTGTTCATCTGCTGTTCAATCTTATTGTCATAGTCGGATCTTGGATTCTTGTCTGATAAAAATTCTACAATGCTGCTGACCTCATCTTCGGAAACAAAAGCTCCCTGAAGTCTGGCAGGCTTCTGATACCCCTGAGGGTAAAAGAGCATATCTCCTTTTCCCAGAAGCTTCTCTGCGCCATTCATGTCCAGAATGGTTCTGGAATCCACACCGGATGTAACTGCAAATGCAATACGGGATGGCATGTTTGCCTTAATAAGACCTGTAATAACATTGACAGATGGTCTCTGGGTAGCGATGACCAGATGGATACCTGCTGCACGGGCCAGCTGGGCCAGACGGCAGATTGCATCCTCCACATCTCCAGGAGCTACCATCATAAGGTCTGCCAGCTCATCTACAATGATCACGATCTGGCACATTTTATCCGGCCGCTGCTCTCCTTCCGGAAATTTCATCTTCTCGATCTTACGGTTGAATTCATCCAGATTACGGACTCCGTATTCTGCAAAGGTGTTATAACGGTTCGTCATCTCATTTACTGCCCAATTCAATGCCCCAGCTGCTTTCTTCGGGTCTGTGACAACCGGAATGAACAGATGCGGGATACCGTTATAAACACTAAGCTCAACTACCTTAGGATCGATCATGATCAGTTTGACCTCATCCGGTTTGGCTTTATATAAAATACTGATAATCAATGTATTGATACAAACAGATTTACCAGAACCTGTAGAACCTGCGATCAGAAGGTGTGGCATTTTAGCAATATCTGCCACAACCGTCTTACCCTCGATATCCTTACCTGCAGCAAACGCAAGCTTGGATTTGGCGTTCATGAATTCCGGTGACTGGATCAGGTCGCGGAGCATTACCGGACTGTTCTCCTTATTCGGAACCTCGATTCCTACAGCCGCCTTACCTGGGATCGGTGCCTCAATACGGATATCCGGTGCAGCAAGATTCAGCTTGATATCATCAGAAAGACCAACAATCTTACTTACCTTCACACCCATCTCCGGCTGAAGCTCATATCTGGTAACGGTAGGACCACAGCTTACATTGGTAACCTTGGCATTCACACCGAAATTATACAAAATCTCCTGAAGCTTCTGGGCCGTCTTGCGCAAATGGGAATCGGAATCCCCCTGGGATTTTCCGTTTCCTCGCTTTAACAGATTTACAGGAGGAAACTGGTATTCCTTCTTCACAGCCGCTTCCTGGGTATTGATCTCATGCTGGATATTAACGATTCCGTTTGCAATCTCCTGCTTGGAGGATTTGGGATTCTTCGCAGGCTGATGGGAGGCTTTTTCCTCTGGAACAACAGCACTTTCTGAATGTGCTCCACTTCTGGCTACCGCTTCCCCACTATTGCTTCTGCTGCCGGATGCTGAAAGCATATTCTGCACAGTTGCCATGGCTTCATTAAAATCGACCCCGGCATAGCTGTCTTCCTCAGCAGCTTCCATTTCGGCCTCGCTTTCGTAGTTTCCGGTAAAGCTACTATGGATTTCTTCAATGTCAGCCTCCTGCATCCCACTTGCTGACAAGCCTGGTTCTCTCGCAGAATCCTCTCCCATATAAGAGGCTGGTTCTTCTATTTCCATCGGTTCAGAACGATGAATCGCAAATTTCATCTGCGCTTCTTCATGGATATCATTGTCAGCTACTGCAAGATTATCTTCCGGGACAGGGTATCCATTGCTGTTTGCATTACTTTCCGGATTCATTACATTTTCCGGATGCTCCCCATTTCCAGGATACATCGCATTCTCAGGATTCAGTGGAAATTCCCGGATGTCTGCTTCCTCATTTTCCCCAGAATCCTTGTCGCCAAACAGATCTGTACCGTCAAGAAACCCAGTGGACGCCGGACTATTTTCTCTTCTTCTGCGCTCCCTTTGGTCCTGTGAGGTCATCTGTCTGTTACGTGCAGATGCCTTTCCAGCTGTTTTGGAGCGCTTTTTCCCTCTTTGGGACCCCTGTTTTCTGTCAGTGAGAGCCATCCGCTCTGTCTGCTCCTCATCCATTTCCTCTGCTGCAAGAGCCTCTTCCAGCTCCTGCATTCTTCGCTCACGTCGCTCCCTGGCTGCAATCTGACGCTGCTGGGCCTTCAGCTGCTTCTTCAGCTGGCGCTCTGGTGCGCCTTCCTGGTAAAGTGCCTGCTGTCCCTTCACCTCTTCCACAATACGGTCGTACAGCTTATATAAGAAGCCCAGGAAAGAATGCTGGGTAATCAGGATCAGTCATACCAGGATCACAAGCACAAGAATCACATAGGCTCCAATGGTCCCAAATGCGGAAATCGTGGAAATGCAGATCGCGCCTCCCACTACACCACCGCCTGTGCGGTATTCCGAACTGATCCTGTAATATTCTAAAAGAGTAGTACGCTCCTGGTAACCTTCCGTAAAAAGCTGGGCTACACCGCATAACACAAGAAATAAAACTGCCGCCGCCGCAGTTTTCTTATATGCAAGCACATTTCCTTTATTGGAAATCAGAAAAGCCGCCATAATAAAAAGCACAATAGGAAAAACGTAAGCCATCAGTCCCATTACTCCCATGAGCACCTTACTGATGCTTCCGCCTACCGTACCGCCAAGCCCAATGCAGCTTACCATAAGAATGATAGCAGCTGCCATCAGCACCAGCAGAACGATCTCTGTCTGGAAGCCGCTGGATATGGACTGCTTTTCTGCTGTATTTTTCTTAGCCGATGTACGCGCGGAGCTTTTTTTCTTCGCGGAAGTACTTCGTTTTGTTGTCGATTTCTTTGGCGTATTAGACGCTGCCATTTAAAAGCTCCCCCTTCGTCAGGCAAAATTGCTGATTAGCGCTATGGCTCCTGCCACAAAACAATAAAATGCGAAATAGCGCAGTTTCGCATGCTGTACTGTCTGAAGCAGGATACGGATCATAAAATATCCCACCACTCCAGCCACGATCATCCCCAGAATATAAGTAAATCCAAGAGATACTGTCATCTTCGGTGTGGTAAACTGGCCCACTTCCAGAAACAAAGAACCAAGAACAGCAGGAATGCTGATCAGATAAGAATACTTCACGGCCAGCTTCCTTCTAAAACCACATAAAAGGCCGGCACAGATGGTCATCCCACATCTGGATATGCCTGGAAATACAGAAATCCCCTGACAGATTCCTACCCACATGGCATTGTCATATGTAACATCCTTAGGCGTCTTGATTCCGCCGATATTACTAAGATCGGTTACGAGAAGGAAAACTCCGGTCACGAGAATGCATGCTCCTGGAAGCAGCGGTGAAATAGCTGCCCTGGTCACAAGTCTTCTGCAAATATAGCCGATCATAGCCGTAGGAATAAATGAAACGATCATAACAGCGGTAAATTTACGGTAGGTGCCATGAACCACCCTTGCATAAGGAAGATTCTCCCCTGTCCTTCTATTATGGAAATAGATATTCACGTTGCCGATCACATCCATGGTCATTCCCAGAAGTTCCTCTCCTATTCTACGGATATCACTCCAGAATGCAAAGAAAATCGCAGCCAGTGTCCCCACATGAAGAAGGACTTCAAAAAGTACTGCGGTGTTACGGGTAATTCCCATCGCATTTTCCATTGCAGCCAGATGTCCGAAACTGCTTACAGGGAGAAATTCTGTGATTCCCTGAACAATTCCCAATAAAATTGCCTGTAAAACTGACATAATGATTAATTCCTTTTCTTTAGGATAAGGCAGGCCGAAAAACCCACCAAGTGAACCCATTATAACACAAAACCCTCCGGGATACAACTTTATTCGAACGACTGTTTTGTTACGGTTTTTTATTAGTTTGCAGTTCAATAACTGATTCTAACCAAGAACAAACAAAATCCCCGCCTGAAGTTCCGAAACCGAAACGTCAGACGGGGAAATACGCTTTTCATAATCTTTTCATCAGAAAAAGCGCATATTATTTTGCATATTTGCTCTTGATATACTCGTCGATACCGCGGGCACCTGCTTTACCTGCTCCCATAGCAAGGATAACAGTTGCAGCACCTGTAACAGCATCTCCACCAGCATATACACCCTCTTTGGATGTCTTACCAAACTCTTCGTCAGCGATGATACATTTTCTCTTGTTTACATCAAGGCCGATGGTTGTGGAAGAGATCAGCGGGTTCGGGCTTGTACCAAGGGACATGATAACAGTATCAACGTCGATGGTAAACTCAGAACCAGGAATCTCAACAGGACGTCTTCTTCCGGAAGCATCCGGCTCGCCAAGCTCCATACGGATACATTTGATACCGGTTACCCAGTCTTTGTCATCTGTAAGGATCTCAACCGGATTGCAGAGAAGATCAAACTGTACGCCCTCTTCTTTAGCGTGATGAACTTCCTCTTTACGTGCAGGAAGCTCTGCCTCAGAACGACGATAGATGATATGTACTTCTGCGCCAAGACGAAGTGCAGTTCTTGCAGCGTCCATGGCAACGTTACCACCACCAACAACAGCAACTTTCTTGCCGTGTGCGATCGGGGTATCATAATCCTCACGGAATGCTTTCATAAGGTTGTTACGTGTCAGGTACTCGTTAGCGGAGAATACGCCGTTTGCCTGCTCTCCCGGGATTCCCATGAACATAGGAAGTCCGGCACCGGATCCGATAAATACAGCCTCGAAGCCCTCATCCTTCAGGAGCTCATCGATTGTTACAGATTTACCAATGATAACGTTGGTCTCGATCTTAACGCCAAGAGATTTTACATTCTCAACCTCTGCAGCAACTACTTTGTCTTTTGGAAGACGGAATTCCGGAATACCATAAACAAGAACTCCACCTGCTTTGTGAAGAGCCTCGAAGATTGTTACATCATAACCCATCTTTGCAAGATCTCCGGCACAGGTAAGTCCGGAAGGACCGGAACCAATAACAGCAACCTTGTGTCCGTTCTTCTGTGCAGCCGGAACTGGTTTGATACCATTCTCCTTAGCCCAGTCAGCAACGAAACGCTCCAGTTTACCGATTGAAACAGCCTCACCTTTCATGCCGCGGATACATTTACCCTCGCACTGTGTCTCCTGAGGACATACACGTCCGCAGACAGCCGGAAGAGCACTGGACTCGCCGATGATCTGGTAAGCTTTCTCAAAGTTTCCTTCTTTTACTTCATGAACGAAGCCTGGGATATTGATAGATACCGGGCATCCTTCCATACATTTTGCTTTCTTACAGCCAAGGCAGCGGTTTGCTTCTTCCATTGCCTCTTCTTTATTATAGCCAAGGCAAACCTCTTCA
>JAQXQS010000117.1 GCA_029101305.1 Clostridia bacterium
CCCTTTCCTTCCTCACTTTTAACCGTAATGGTACCGCCCATCATATCTACAATGTTCTTGGTAATTGCCATACCCAGTCCGGTTCCCTGTATTCCGCTTACTGTAGATGTCTCTTCCCGTGAAAAAGATTCAAAAATATGCTCCTGGAATTCAGGTTTCATACCAATTCCAGTGTCTCGGATAATAAACTGATAACTACCATATCCTGTCGGTGCGGATTTCAACTGTCTTACACGGATACCAATTGTTCCGCCAATTTTGTTGAACTTAATACCATTGCTCAAAATATTCAGCAGAACCTGGGTCAGCCTCAGCTTATCCGCAATAATATCCTCATCCCACACATCTACTGTATCAATGAGAAAATCGAGCCGTTTGGAAGCAATATTCGGCTGTACAATAGTTCGGATATCATGCAGCAGATCCGGCAGATGTAATGGGTTCTCATTAATCTTTACTTTTCCGCTCTCGATCCGGCTCATGTCCAGAATGTCATTGATCAGGGACAACAAATGCTCACTTGATGTAGAAATTTTGGCAAGGTACTCTTTCACTTTGGCCTTATTATCCACATGGGAAGCAGCCAGGGAAGTAAATCCGATGATGGCATTCATAGGGGTACGGATGTCATGGGACATATTGTTCAGGAAAGTGGTCTTCGCGGAGTTTGCACTCTCTGCACGGAGCAGTGCTACCTCCAGTTCCTTATGGCTCTCCTGCAGTTTTTTATTTAATTCCTGGGATTGTTTTGCTGCTTTCTTTGCTTTTGCCTCGGCAACCCTTGATTTTTTTAAGGAACTAAGGATTATCACAAGGATAATGCCAAATATCACAATAAATACTGTAACAACTATCAGAAGATTATCTTTTATAAATTGTGTCAAAGTAACCTTCTGGCTGCTGTTTTCATACATGGACAGTGCGCCGGAAAACATGGCAGCTGACATAGTGTCCAGCGTTTTATTCAATACAGACAGCAGAACTGTATTTTCTAGGTCCACCGCAAAGGATATGTTGCACTGCTGCATCAACGAAGCAACATACAGCTTCTTATCTTCAATGTACTTTGCCAGACGACCGATCTCATCAACAAAACAGTCTGCCTCTCCTGAACGTACCGCTTTTACAACATCTTCTGCGGAATCATACTCCACGATTTTCCACTTCGGATAGTTGTAGGAAATATACCATTTTAGTGACAGTTTTCCTTTTTCTATTGCAACCGTATTTTCTGCATTTTCGTCAAAATAATTTTTAGCAGTAACAGCTGCCATATCCGCCGTCAAAACGGTATTGGACAAAATAAAACCATTGTCTTCTGCTGCTGAAGGATTCTGGCTAAAATGGAAGATCCTATCAATCCTGCCATCCTTTAACGCTTGTATCAGTTCTTCCTTTAAATCCGGACGGTCTTTATTAATAACAAAATAAGGTCATGTTTTTCTTCCCACTCGAAAAATTGTGTTGCATGGATGCTTCCTTCCAGCAGACCAACACGCTTGCCATTTAAAGAATTCAGATCAGAAGCAGAAATGTCCGTGTTTCTCAGGTCTGCATACAGATAATATCGTTCTTCCCCCATTGGCAGTTCAGAAAAAAGCATTTTTTCTGCGCGTTCTTCTGTATAGGAAACACCGCTCATCAGATCTATTTCCCGATTCTCCATCATTTTCAGCAGGTCAGACCAGCCAGCATTTACATAATCGTAAGTCCAGCCCGTATACGCAGCCACTGACTGCTGGAATTCATAACCATATCCACTTCTCTGGCCATTTTCACCTGTAATGTTATAAGAATCCTCATACCAGCCTACCCGGATGTTTTTCTTTGCCTCTTCTGCCAGAACAGTAGCCGGCCTCAATGAGAAAAGCAGGAAAAGGCACAGAAAAAGGCAGCTATATTTTTGTAGTTTTACCTTCGGTTTTTTCATACATCCTCCCTTTCAAGTATTATATAAATTCTCTACGTTGTGGTCACTTCGCAATAAATAAAACGCCCAGTGTCCCTGGCCCACAGTGACTGGAGATTACGCCGCCAGCCCGCGTTTCCAGTATCTCCTGGAAAATTCCCAGACCTTCCAGATAACTGCGCACTTCCTCCACTATAGCCCGGTCACACCCCGAATGGGTGATAAACACACGGTCCGGTCTTGCATTTTTCAAGCTATCTTCCATATCCTTCACATATGACAAGATCACAGAAGCGATCTTTCCGCGGTATTTCTTCGAAGCATTCATAGCTCCATTTTCTACCACGATTCTGGGATGCAGCTTCAACACTCCGCCAGCCATGGCTGCAACTGCGTTACAGCGTCCACCGCGATACAGATAAGTAAGAGTATCCACAACAAAGCTTGCCCGCACATTTAGCTTCAACGCCTCCATGGCAAAAGCGATTTCTGCCGCGGTGTGGTGATTCTGCGCCATAATTGCCGCTTCTATTACCAGAAGTCCGATTCCAGTGGAAAGATTGGCTGAATCAACCACTCTGATCCTGTCCGTGGCTTCCAATTCCTCAGCCGCAAGGCGCATCACATTTCCAGAAGTTGACATACTTCCGGAAATGGAAAAACAGACAATTTCGCGTCCTTCTTCCACATAAGGGCGGAAAAGCTCCACCGCAGCAGCCAGAGACGGAGCTGAAGTCTTCGGAGTCGTCCTGTGCTCATCAGACCAGGCAAAAATCTGCTCTGGCGTAATATTTTTACCATCCTCATACTCCTCTTCACCCAGAAGAATATGAAGGGGCAGAATGTCTATCTCATACTTTGCAACCAGCTCCGGTGAAAGATCACAGGTGCTGTCTGAAATAATTTTAACCATATTATAAATCTCCTGTTCATTTTCGAATCTTATTCGCCAGAAACTTCTTCATGGTATCTGTCACAGTCTTACCATCCAGCGGTTTCACCAGATGCTCATTCAGCCCGGCTTCCAGGCTCTTCTCAATATCCTCCTGAAACGCATTTGCACTCATGGCAATAATGGGAATGGTGATCGCATCTGCCCGGTTCATGTGCCGGATCCGTCTGGTAGCCTCCAGACCGTCCATAATTGGCATCATAATATCCATCAGGATAATGTCAAAAAATCCGACTTCAGAATCCCTGAATTTTTCCACTGCTTCCTCACCATTTACAGCAGTAAATACCTGTACCTGCTCCTGTTCCAGGTGGAATTTCGCAATTTCCATATTCAGCTCATTATCTTCTACGAGAAGAGCTTTTACCCCTTTCAGGGACAAATATTCAAAGGATGGAGTCTTGACCTCCGGATTATGATTTACTTTAAACGGAAGCCGGATCGTATATTTCGTTCCCTCATTTAATTTACTCTCCACCAGCATGGTTCCACCCATTGCTTCCACAGTCTGCTTGACAATAGAAAGACCAAGTCCAACACCCTTTATACTGTTCAAAGATGTATTATCTGCCTGAATATAAGGTTCAAAGGCATGCTCCAGAAATTCCGTACTCATTCCGATACCTGTATCGGAATTAATAAATTCAAACCATACCGTTTCCCCATCACAGCTGATTTCCTTACATCTGCAATAAATCGTACCGCCCTTTTTGTTATATTTTATGGCATTACTGGAAAGATTCATCAGAATTCTGGAAAGCCCTTCCGCACTTCCAATCAGATACCTGTGCTCAATGTATCCCGGTTTCCAGTCTACAACAGAATGGAGTCCCTGGGCATTGCACTGCATATCTGTCATTGCCGTCAGATTCATCAGCAGGTCGATCAGATTA
This sequence comes from Clostridia bacterium, assembly GCA_029101305.1. Lineage (GTDB taxonomy): Bacteria > Bacillota > Clostridia > Lachnospirales > Lachnospiraceae > Blautia_A. Next base: position 3,755 of record JAQXQS010000117.1, read on the forward strand.
AAGGGCTGCTCCGACAGATCTACTGACTTATTTTCCAGCCGGTTCATATCCAGGACATTGTTCACCAGGGAAACCAGATAATCTGCTGCCACCCACATTTTCTCCCTGCATTCGTTCTGTTTTTTCAGATCGTTGGGATAGCTGTCCGCAATGCGCAGCATTCCCAGAATCCCATTGACCGGTGTACGGATATCATGGGAAATAGAGGACAGAAAACGGCTCTTCATCTCATTTGCGGCAATGGCATCCTTCTTTTCTTCTTTTGCCCTGGCCACTACATCATCAATGTAACGGACTACCATAAGCACCTGCTCCGGATCTCCTATGTCCAGATACCGCAGCTGGCAGTCATGTATCTTTCCCCCTGCTTCTGCCTCAAATACAATGCTGTATTCCTTTTTCCCGGCGAGCTGGGTTTTAACATTTTCCAACTTTATTTTTTCCCGTATATACGCCTGCTCATGGTCTACAACAAACTTGTCAATTAAGTTCAGGCAACTCTTATCATATGGCATTTCTGGTCCTATGTCCCTTTCATTTACCATATCTCCAAAGTCGGTGCTGATTATTCTGACCGTTTGTTTTTTCAGATTTACAAGGCAGAAGCTGACATAATCCTTTCCCAGGATTTCCAACAACCGCAGCTGCCGTGTTCTGTCATCCCCAAATAAATCTGCCAATCCGTTTTCTTCCGCTGAAGCATTCTTTTCCACATTTTTCTTTTCCATATTTTCCATTATCATTTCTCCTGTCGTTAGCTGCTGGAACACAGCCACAATCCGCAACTAATCTGTATTCATGGGATTTTTATTGATAAAATGGTGCAAAAACCTAATTTAATTATACGCGGATGGTCGGCTTTGTCAATTTTATAGTCCTTAGCTAATTGAATTTTTTAACATATCGTGTAAAATAAAAACGAAAGCCTAATGGAATATATAAGCCTGGATTTTGACGGATTGTCCAGAACCATTGCCGAGCTGATTGGTGGTATTGAGATAGAAGTAAATACGAATAGCGATTGAAAAAATCCATACAGAAGAAACAGCTCTCTTATTTTATAATAATGAACAGTCACTGCGCAGCATTATTAAGCTCGCTTATTTTAGTTACAGGGACTATTATCTGAAATTTGAGGAATTACCTGCTGGAAACGGCTATGCCGATATCGTATATCTTCCAAAAAGAAATTCACCTCTTCCAGCTCTTGTAATTGAAATGAAATGGAATCAGTCTGCTAAAGGCGCAATTGATCAGATTAAGAACAAACACTATCCCGATGCGATTAAAGATTTCGGTGGGGAAATTCTGCTGGTTGGAATAAATTATGATAAAGATGTGCCAGCGGGAGAACGTAAGCATACCTGTACCATTGAGAAATGTAGCTCCTGTTCACAACTTAACCAGCAATGAAATATATTGAGATATAGCTGAAATATATTGGATAGAATTTGCCAAATAAAATTTCTTTTTTGACATTCTTTTAAAAACATGTTAATATAATTAGTATAAAAGGTGCTACCGATAGACGGTTAGTCCGGTTTGATTATAAAAATAACCGCTTAGTTTTCCAGACACGGGCGGTTATTTTTGTGATTTACTATTTTCTTTACCGAATGCATATCCGATACTAAAGCAGGTTAAGCCGAAGCTCACTACTGCAATGAAATCTACGATACTCATTGGCTTAGCCCTCCTTTCCGACAGATTCCCTTATGGGTTTCTATGTAATCAGAGGGTCACAGTCCCTCTGGTGAAGGACTAACCGCCTACCGTTATGGTAGCACCCAATATTATTTTATCATTTATATAATTATATTACAATAAATATTTTATTATGTAATAATTTTTCTGCTAATCCCGTTTTTATTCCCCTAACGTCAGCATGGTATCAATACAAGCCTTCGCCTTCACTCTCACATTCTCATCCAGATTGATTTCCTCTCCACCCTGTCCACGAACACAGTTATATACATCCATCAATGTAGTCAGCTTCATATTGTGACATACACAATCCTTGGACAGCGGGTAAAATTTCTTCTCCGGGCACTCGAACTGCAGATGCTGCACGATACTGTTTTCCGTTCCGATAATAAATTCTTCTGCGTCACTTTCCTTCGCATATTTCATAATCCCAGTGGTACTTCCAATATAATCAGCCATAGCAGAGACCTCCGGCAGACACTCTGGATGTACCAGGAATTTCGCCTCCGGATGAGCCGCCCTTGCTTTTTTCACATCTCTTACGGACATTCTGAGATGAGTCGGACAGCCTCCATGGACAAACTTAAACGTCTTCTCAGGAACCTGTTTCTCCACCCAGGCACCAAGATTGCAGTCCGGAATAAACAGGATCTTATCATTATCAATGTTTTTCACAATTTTTACCGCAGAGGAAGAGGTTACGCACACATCACAGATTGTTTTCAACTCCGAAGTGGTATTAATATAAGCCACAACCGTATAATCCGGATTCGCTTCCTTCAGCGCAGAAAGCATTTCCACATCCAGCTGCTCTGCCATGGGACATCCCGCACCGCTGTTGGAAAGGTAAACTGTTTTCTCCGGAGAAAGAATCTTTACGGTTTCTGCCATAAATCTTACCCCGCACATCAGCACATTTCTCTGCGGCGCCTTAGCAGCCTGCTGGCTCAGCCCGTAAGAATCTCCTGTGTAATCGGCAACCTCCAGGATTTCCTGGCTCTGGTAAGCATGAGCAAGAATACAGATATCTTTTTCCTTCTTTAAACGCAGAATTTCATCCTGCAGCTGTCTTGTTGTCATCATAATTACTTTTCGCTCCTGTTTTTATTTTTGCACTTTTCGATTTTAATTTCCTGTTTATTTCTTTATATCTCTTTTGGGGATACGCTTCTTCACATTTAAGTTTTACACATTCCTCTTTCAAGACATTTTCTTAGGATTATATTCTCTTACCGTCCCACTGTCAACAAAAAAGTTTACAGTTATCTTGTCAATTGTAAAGTTTAGTGGTATACTACAGGACATGTCAGCCTGTAAAATTTCTAGAAACGCTTTCAAAAAGCCACCCGCAACTAGTATGACTCACGCCAATTGGCGACCTGATTCATGCAGGATAAATTTTCATCTGCAAGGCGGAGGAAGGAGGCGTAGCGGTGGCTACGGCGACTGACGACAACGCAGTAGATGGAAATTTAGACAAATGAAGCAGGTTGCTAATTAGCGTAAGTCATACTAGCCTGTAATATGGGGCGTGCAGATTGCATGAATGATTTTTCAAACAGGCTCTAGAATTTTAAACATAACATTTTCAACCAAAAAGGACTTACAAAATTATGAAAACAGATATCCTCATCACAGGAAGCGGCTGTTCCGGCCTTTATTGTGCCCTCAAGCTTCCCCGCGATAAAAAAATCACCATTATAACCAAATCAGATCTTACCAGCAACGATTCTTACCTTGCCCAGGGCGGCATGTGCATGCTGAAAGAACAGTCCGATTATGATAGCTTTTTCGAAGACACCATGAAAGCCGGCCATTACGAAAATGACAAAAAATCTGTAGAGATCATGATCAAGACCTCCCCGGAGGTTGTCAAAGACCTGGTTTCCTACGGTGCCCGCTTTGAGCGCAACGAAGACGGCAGTCTTGCCTACACCAAAGAAGGTGCCCATTCCACCAACCGCATCATTTTTCACGAAGATGTAACCGGCAAAGAGATCACCAGCTCCCTGCTCCGAGAGGTACAGAAGCTGTCCAATGTAGAGCTTCTGGAATACACTACCCTGGTTGATATCCTGGAAAAAGACAACCACTGCTATGGCGCTGTCATCCGCCGTCCAGATGGTTCCCTCGATACTGTTACTGCCACCTATACAGTTCTGGCAAGCGGCGGTGTAGGCGGACTTTACAGACATTCAACCAATTTCCGCCACCTTACAGGCGATGCCCTTGCCATTGCCAGCAGACATCACATCGAACTGCAGAATCCGGATTACGTGCAGATTCACCCCACCACCTTTTACACCAAACGCCCGGAAGACCGCAGCTTTCTCATTTCCGAATCCGTCCGCGGCGAAGGCGCCAAATTATATGACAAAAACATGAACCGATTTGTGAATGAACTGCTGCCACGCGACCTTCTTTCCGAGAAAATTCATGAGCAGATGGCAAAAGACGGCACCGACTTCGTCTGGGAAGATCTGCGCACCATCCCTGCGGAAACCCTCCGCCACCATTTTCCAAACATTGTTGAACACTGCCGGGAAATGGGCTATGATGTGTTCAAAGAATGTATCCCGGTGGTTCCTGCACAGCACTATTTCATGGGAGGCGTAAAAGTGGATCACGAAAGCCGTTCCTCCATGGAAAATCTTTATGTAGTAGGCGAAGCTGCCTGCAACGGTGTTCACGGCAAAAACCGGCTGGCAAGCAATTCCCTGTTGGAGAGCCTTGTTTTCGCAAGACGTGCTGCACAGGATATGGCAGAGCATGATCTGGCTGCACAGAACACGGCAACACACGACGCAACACAGAATCCAGCAACACAGGGCTCAGCAGTGCAAAACCCGGCAACGCAAAACCCGACGGATAACACTCCGATTACCGCAAAAAATCCAGAAACAGCTACACGTACTAAGGAAACTGCCAGCGAAATTGCCGATTACTTAGCTTCCCACGTAGATTTCACTCCGTACCAGGACATCCAGTCCCTCGCCGAAACTTATCACCACCTCGCCACCCAGGCCATTACCCTTGGCCAGAATACCGAAGGCAGAAAGGAATTTTTATATGTTTGATCAGGTAACTCTTGGGTTAAATGTTGACCCATATATTTTAAGTGCATTAAAAGAAGATATCACCAGCGAAGATGTCTCCACCAACAGTGTAATGCCAGATCCAACTCCGGGTGTTGTAGATCTTATCTGCAAACAGGACGGCATCATCTGCGGTCTCCAGGTTTTTGAACGTGTTTTTACACTTCTGGATCCATCCACAAAGGCCGAATTCTATGTAAAAGACGGCGACCATGTAGAAAATAAGCAGCTCATTGGAAAAGTTTACGGAGACATCCGCGTACTTCTCTGCGGAGAAAGAACCGCCCTCAATTATCTCCAGAGAATGAGCGGGATTGCTACTTACACCAGCCAGGTTGCAGCCCTTCTTGAAGGCACCGGCATCAAGCTTCTGGACACCAGAAAAACATCCCCAAACAACCGCATTTTTGAGAAATATTCCGTTCGTGTGGGCGGCGGCAACAATCACCGTTACAACCTTTCCGACGGTGTTCTCCTGAAAGACAACCACATCGGTGCCGCTGGCGGCGTAAAGCAGGCCATCTCCATGGCCAAAGCCTATGCGCCTTTTGTCCGCAAAATTGAAGTAGAAGTAGAAAATCTTGATATGGTGAAAGAAGCTGTAGAAGCTGGCGCTGATATTATCATGCTGGACAACATGACCACTGAACAGCTGAAGGAATCCATTGATTACATTGCGGGCCGTGCTGAAATCGAAGTTTCTGGAAATGTAACAAAAGAAAATATTGCCAGACTCACTGGTTTGGGTGTAAATTATGTATCAAGCGGAGCACTTACACATTCTGCTCCTATTATGGATTTATCCATGAAGAACCTTCATCCGGTTGAATAAATTTCCATAATCAACAGGCTACAAAAGGCTTTTAATACTACCACCCGCAGACAGGAGATGAACATATGAAAGGTGAAGAACGAAGAAAACAGCTTTTAAATATCCTATCCTCCAGCAATAGTCCCGTTTCCGGCGGTACTTTATCTAAAGAATTAAACGTAAGCCGGCAGATTATTGTCCAGGATATTTCTCTCCTGCGTGCCAATGGTGCTACTATTTTTTCCACCAATAAGGGCTATCTGCTTCAGGAGGATAAGAAATATTCCAGGGTTTTCAAAGTTTTCCACACAGACGACCAGGTGGAGGAGGAATTATCCACCATTGTAGACACTGGTGGACAGATCCGGGATGTATTTGTTTATCATAAAGTATATGGTGTCCTGCGCGCCGATATGGGAATTAAATCCCGCCGTGATATCCACGCCTACATGGATGAGATCAGCACCGGCAAATCCAGCCTTCTGAAAAATGTAACCTCCGGTTACCACTACCACACCATAGATGCCGAAAGCGAAGATATCCTGGACGCCATCCAGGAAGAACTTCAGCAGAAAGGCTTCCTGGCGAAATTACAGGATTATGAACCGGTTGATTTCTGGGGCGGACAGGACTAAACTCTATTTCAAGAGCCATAACCCGTTAGCAATATCTCCCATTAGAAATATAATACATTAAAATATAACACATTAGAAATGTATGCCATTAGGCACACCATTAAAAATTACACCTACTGCAATTCCCGAATCAGAATACAGCAGGTGTAATTTTTTTCTCTTTTTCAGGTCCCCTTCTCCTGATGTCTATTTGAAAAAGCCAGGAATACCATCCCCCTAATCATATTCCAGCTTCCGGCAGCATACATATAAAAATATTGTAACTGTTCAGCGCCAAAGAGGCTTTCGCCTCCTGAAAGGGGGATTTTTCATGCCATACCTGTACACCCGCCTGATTAATAAAACGCATCCACTCCCATCCGACTATGTTCCCGAAAATCTCATAGATATCGGAATTCCCTTCGATGCACCTCCCGGTGACCCGAAACGTCTTCTGGAAAAAAGAGCGGCCAAGGCTGCCCTTCGTCTCATAAATACGGCCTGTCAGGAAGGTCTGTGCCTTTATGGGATTTCCGGCTATCGTTCCTACAAACGCCAGATGGAGCTTTACACCGGCAGTCCTTATGTGGCCGCCCCTGGCACCAGTGAGCACCAGAGCGGCCTTGCACTGGATCTCTCCTGCCCGGCCATCCGCATGCAGCTTATCCCTGAATTTTCCCACACTCCTGAGGGCCAATGGCTTGCCCGAAATGCCTCCCTTTACGGTTTTATCCTCCGTTATCCAAAGAATAAAGAATCCATCACCGGCGTCCCTTACGAGCCCTGGCATATCCGTTACGTCACCCGTGAGCTTGCCGGATATCTGAAACTGACGGGCCTGACTTTGGAGGAATATTTTGCGTTTTCACTCAGTAATTCATTGCAGAATCAATAAGTTTTGCGATTATAAACCGCAAAACTTATTGATTTCTTCGCATTTTTATTCTATTTCCCAACGCATAATTCCCCCATATTTTCGCATACTATCCATACACTAGAAAATATGGTAGCGGTTCAGTATTGCGCAGTTGGCTCTGAACAATTGCCAGGTATGAAAGCCCACGAAAGTACAGGAGGAACAGATAAATGAAAGCAACAGGAATCGTAAGAAGAATAGACGATCTAGGCCGGGTAGTCATCCCCAAGGAAATTCGCCGGACCCTGCGTATTAAAGAAGGCACACCCCTTGAAATCTTTACCGACCGTGAAGGTGAGATCATCCTGAAAAAATATTCTCCCATCGGAGAACTCAGCATGTTTGCAAAAGAATATGCGGAATCCCTTTCCCAATCCACCGGAATGCTCTCCTGCATTACCGATCACGACCAGGTGGTAGCTGCTGCCGGTCCAGGAAGCAGGGAATTTATTGGAAAAATGATCAGCAACCAATTGGAAGGCGTCATCAATGGCCGCGAATCAAAATGTTTAAATGCCAGGGACCGGGGAAAAGTTCCTGTAGTAGATGAACTTCCGGCTCCAGCCAGTTCCCAGGTTATTCAGCCCATTATTGCCGCCGGGGATGCCATAGGCAGCGTTATCCTTATGGGAAAAAATGACCGTGACAACATGGGCACCAGTGAAAAACTTCTCGCCCAGACTGCCGCCGGATTTCTTGGACGGCAGATGGAGCAGTAATTTTTAAGTCCCTGATAAGAAAACGCCAGTTCCGGCAAAAGTCGGTTCTGGCGCCTCTTTATATAAATCATTTATTCAACCCTGGAGCGTATTTAAAAAAGTCTTTCTGCAAGCTGCACCCCATGGCTCACACTCTCGTATCAGAATTCACCTGGCTGTGCATAGCCGCCATCTTCTCCCTCTGCTTCGTAATATCAAAATACTCCGCTGAAATAACCCCATGCTTCACCAAGGCATCAAAAACCCTCTTCTGCTCCGGCGTCATCGCCATCCCCACAGTCGAATTATAATCCGTCAACACACAGCCGGTCTTCTCTATCATCCAGAACAATGCAGAATCATTCTCTGGAATCATCTTCCAGATTTCCTTCTCCGGATATGGCAAAAGAGCCATCATCGTCTGAAGATGTCCACCATTCTCAAGCAGTCTGTAATCTCCATCTGGCATAATGATTCCATCCGAAAAATTCGGAATCTGATCTGCTCTCTTTAAAAGCTCTTCTGTAACCTTCACTGCAAGTTCCCCCTGTTTTTCATTCTTTTATTTCGATTTGTAAAAAGATATTTTCTTAATCATACCATAAACTCATCTCCTATACTATCGTATATTTTGAAGCATTCCAGTGTTTTCATTATTTATATATTATAAAACTTCTTAAAACCCCTTGCATTTTTGAAAAAAAGTGTTATAGTTATTGTATACTTCTTGATGTAGTTTCAATTACTACCTGCAAAAGTTTTTGTTACTCTTACGCCTGGTTTTTATTGGAGGTGTTATCATGAAATTTAAATTAAAAGATCCAGGAAGTGCGATCACACACGGTATTGCCTTTCTCCTCGCAGCTTTTGGCGCCGCACCACTGCTGATCCGTTCTTCAGTATGGAGCGACCACATCCATATCATAGCTCTAAGTATTTTCATCCTTACCATGATGCTGCTTTACGCAGCCAGCACCCTCTACCACTCCGTAGATTCCTCTGCGAAGGTAAACCGCCGGTTGAAAAAGCTGGATCACATGATGATCTTTGTTATGATTGCCGGAAGCTATACTCCGGTATGCCTGATCGTTCTTCATAATAAGACCGGTTACGCTCTTTGTGCACTTGTATGGGCCACCGCTATCCTCGGAATTATTTTTAAAGCATTCTGGGTAACCTGTCCGAAATGGATCTCTTCGGTTTTATATATCGGCATGGGCTGGTTATGTGTCCTGGCCTTTGTTCCGATCATTCACGCATTACCAAAGGCTGGATTTGGCTGGCTTCTGGCTGGCGGAATCATCTACACTATCGGCGGTGTGATCTACGCATTAAAGCTTCCCATCTTTAATGCACGGCATAAAAACTTCGGTTCTCACGAAATCTTTCACGTATTTATCATGCTTGGAAGTGCATGCCACTTTATTGTTATGTACTGCTTCGTTGCGAATATGCCTGTTTAACAGCCTGGAGCCTGTTTGAAAAATCATTTCTGCAATCTGTACGCCCACTTTGCGGGAGATTTTGCAGAAAGCCTTTTTCAAACATGCTCTTGGCGTTTTTTCAAAACTCCATCAGCTTCAGCTTCTTCGCCCGCGTCAGCTGCTTAATGGCATATTCCCGGCTCATAGCTTCTTCCTTCGTGGCATATCCTTCATAGTAAACCAGCGTTACCGGCCGTTTGGTTTTCGTATATTTCGCTCCGTTTTTTCCACTGTTGTGCGCCTTAAGCCTTTTCTCCAGACAGTTTGTCCAGCCTGTATAAAGGCTCCCGTCCGCGCACTTTACAATATAGGTATAATTCATAGACTTCCTCTTACCAATGTTCTATGTAAAGGAGCGCCCCGGCCTATACGAACCACGCCGTCCCCGCTCCTTATCTCTATTTTTAAGCAGCCGGTTACAGATCTGGTATTTTCCCATTCTCCTCTGACTCAAAGCTTTCTCACTTTTCCCGATAGCAGGTAGCTGCTTCAGCCATTTCTCCCATCTCCCGGAAAAAAGCAGGTAGGACACAATACCGGCTGCGGATTTTCCCACCTGCTTTATTATACGTTCTTTTTCTCTTTTTGTGAATGCGTTATCTACCTCAAACGCAATTCCAGTTCCTTGTCACGGCGTAAATAACCCCTGATTTCATTCCTTCTGAAAATCGTTATCATCACGGCAAATATACAATCGGATCAATTGGCTCCCCGTCTTTTTTCATTGCGAAATACAGGTTGCTACCTTCCTCGCTGTAATATTTCGTAGGTGATGCAATATAACCGATAATAGAGCCTTTCGTAACAGTATCACCTTCTGCCACATCCAGATCTGTCAGCTGGCCATAAATTGCCTGATATCCGTTTCCCAGCTCCATTGTCACCGTTGTACCAGTCTGTGCATCATTTTCGATTGAATACACGGTTCCATTTACAGCAGAAACCACCGGCGCACCTTCCACAGCCTGTACTGCGATCGCCGGGCTTAATTTGTACTGATCCAGAGTAGGGAAATAAACACTCTGATCCATACTGTAATCAATCAGAACATGTCCGCTCACCGGCCATTCCATCAGTGTATCCTCAGAAAAATTGATTTCCGGCCCCTTATGCAGGGAAACCTGTGCATTTACACTAGCGCTCTCACCAATATCCGCTGAATTATAAATTCCGTTGCTGCCTGCATCTGCCGCACTTGACAGCCCATCCAGACTATCCGTGCTTGCCGCACTATCTATGGAATTCCCATTCAGAATTTCATTTCCTGCCACTCCATCCATATCAGCCTCTACCAGGTTTGTTCCTACTTCAGCCAGTGAATCTGCATTTTCCCCACCGTCTGTCTCTGCCAGATTTTCTTCTTTTGTGCTTTCCAGAGGCAGTACCTCCTGGATATGTTCCTTTTTGCTGGCTGATTGATAAGCAGTCACTCCCAATACTGCTGCTACTGCAAGAAGTGCACCATTGAAAATAAATTTTGCTGTTCTGTTTTTCCTCATATTCTTTCACCTCTACATACATTCTGTTCACAGCTGTTGTCTGTATTTATAGGGTGTCCAGAATATGTAAGCTTATTCAGGCTTTCTCAATTTTTATAAAATTTCTCCAACTATCCAACGTTTTCAAACAGTTTCACACTTCAGCGTCTGTGTACGGTACTTATTTCCATCTCAGGAAAATATGTTTCCAGAATCTCCTCCCAGCTGCTGCCGTTTTTTGCCATCTCATTTCCCCCATACTGGGAAAAGCCCAGTCCGTGCCCCTTTCCTTTGCAAAGGAATCGTACCACATTTCCTACTCTCTGCATGGAAAAGTCTGCCGAAGCAAGATGCATTCCCTGCCGGAAAGTTTCCCCTTCCAGCCAGTTTCCATCTGCAGTCAGTGCCGTCACATAACCTGCGCTGTCCCGTTTTTTGATCACTAATTTTGCCGGAAGCTGTGTGACAGACACATATGTACTGTTTACATAATCTGGTGAATCTTTGTCCTGACTGCTGTCCACCGCTTTCAGATACGCATATTCTTCACTGTGAAAAACTTCCTCCCCATCCCTTGTGGTACCACTGCTAATCTCATGATAAGGAACTAATTTTAATTCTCCCTTATATGTAAGCACCTGATATGCTGTTTTCTCTGCTGCCTCCTCATAACGCTGAAGCCTGGCTGACATTCCCAGAAATTTCCATAAAGCAGCCAGATTTCCGGACAACCTGCCATTCTCACATAAATATTTTGTTTCTCCCCATTTTCCATCACTTATTTCTCCGCTGTTTTCTTCACTTTTTTCGCTGGTAATTTCGCTTCCAGCTTTCTCCCCTGTAAGTATTTTTCCTATTTTTTCCAAAATCTTCCCTTCGCTTTCCCCAGCTTCCAGGCACCGGTACAACGTTGACCTTGCGATCACCGCCTGCGCATTTACAGCCTCCTGTTCATAATCCCCCTTCAGCTGCACCATAAGAAGCAGTGGAACCAGCTTTTCTTCCCCAGGCGAATAAAGTAAAAGTGCTTTATCCGCCCCATTTAAAATAATTGTGCATACATAAGGCAGCAACAGAATAAAAGGAATAAAAAATCCCGAACTGAAAAATCTCCGAAACCATTTTCTCATGCTTTATTTTCCTGCACTCCGTCACAAATTACTGTTCACTCTGCGTCCAGTAACCGTCACAATCATTTTCTCCCTATTATATGCACAATTGCAAAAATTTATTAACCGTAGTAAACTATACTCCATGCCCATTAACTGCCAGAGCAATCCTGCAATCGTTTTACTCTGGATGAGCTTCAATAAGCACTATGATTAGGAGGTTTTCTATGGCCGCACTATTTCTGGCGCCCCTGTATATCCTGATCAACTTTTATGTTGTAAGATGGATGATACGCTGGATGAGCGCCTGTCACAGACTTTTTCAGACAATGGCATTCCGCGTCTCTTTCGTGGGAATTTATATTATACTTGCAACTGCCCTGCTCACAGGCTTCCTGATAAAGAAACCAGCTGCTCTGCATCGCATCCTGAAGCATATCGGCAACTATTTTCTTGGCACTTTTGTCTACATCCTTATGGTTGTTGCCGTTGTGGACTTGGTCCGCCTGATTCTGAAATATATATTTCATGCCCCATTTATCGGACAGCGAAGCACTTTTGTGGTTACCGGACTTTTTTGCACTTTACTGATCATCTCGCTCAGCACTTACGGAATCCTTCACGTAACCCACGTGAAAACCACATCTTATAACGTAAATATTGCCAAAAAGGTAAACGGTATGGATTCTCTGAAAGTCGTTCTTCTTGCCGACACCCACTTCGGATACAGCATGGGCACCTCCCAGGCCAGAAGAATCGTAGAAAAGATCAATGCAGAAGATCCAGACGTGGTCTGTATCGCCGGAGATATTTTCGACAATGAATACGACGCTATTTCGAAACCAGATGAATTAAAAGATATTCTGAAAGGAATTAAATCCAGATATGGCGTTTACGCCTGCTGGGGCAATCACGACCTTAACGAGCCCATTCTCGCAGGTTTTACCTTTAATGGAAAAGAAGACGATTACAACGATCCCAGAATGGAAGAATTTCTTAAAGACGCAGGCATCTGCCTGCTGAATGATGAGTCTGTTCTTATTGACGACAAATTTTACATAGTTGGCCGCCGTGATGCTTCTCGCTATGAAAAAGTGGAGGGATCACGCCAGACTCCGGCCCAGCTTACCCAATCGCTGGACCAGAGTAAACCAATTATTTTTATGGATCACCAGCCAAAAGAGCTTGAAGAAACAGCCGCAGCCGGTGTTGATCTCGACCTTTGCGGTCACACCCATGATGGCCAGATTTTCCCCGGAAATCTTATTATCCATCTATTCTGGGAAAATTCCTGTGGTTACCTTCAAAAAGGCAGTATGCACAACATTGTCACTTCCGGTGCCGGAATCTGGGGACCAAACATGCGTGTGGGAACCGACAGCGAGATCTGCTCTATTTCAGTTAGCTTTACGGACTAAAAACAATCCTCCAAAATCATGCCTGCAAGCTACATTTCCCACTTTGTAAAAGGCTTTCTGCAATCTGTGCGTTACAATTTGTAGGATATTTTACCTGGATGAGGGCGTCGTAGCGGGCTACGACAACCGAATTTAAGCGAAATATCCCGCAAAGTGGGACGTACATCTTGCAAGAATGTTTTTTTTACACTTTCCTTTGCAAAATTTTTCTGGTGTACCATCCCGTATCCAGTTTCCACCTTTTTTCCCAATCCCCCCACAATTGCTCATCTGGGTAATTCTTTCGCCAAAACTTTCTGTGAATTTTCCCACACAATTTATGCGAAATCTTTCCGCAAATTTTCCCGCGTGATTTACGCAACCTCTAATCATGTCTTGTCCACAATCATTTCTATACATACCAGGTATTTTTCTCTGCTCATTACCGTAAAAAAATCTGCCTGGAAGAAACAGGTTGTCCCATTTTCCACGAAGCACACCTGTGAAAAAGCAGGTCATTACCGTCAATATCATATTGAAACGTTCTTTCCAATATCCCATAAACGTCCTCCTTTTCCTTATGCCTGGACACGCTCTATGGAACTGCGCACTTTCCATGATTGTGCAGGTCTAATTATATGATGTTCGTGTCAAAAGGTCTTTTGACACTAACTCAATACCACGGATTGTTCCGCAGCTACGCTGCTCTCACAATCCTTCAAACATTCGAAATCCGCTGATTTACTGCGTAAATCGCTACTTTCTCATGTTTGGCGGGTCCCAAGATCAAAAGCTTTATCGTGCAAGCACGAACAGCTTTTTGACCTTTTGACCCTGGTATTATTATATTTATGACTGACTCTTTCCCCATTAGAACTGTTTTCTGTTTTTTTACTGTAAAATTCCAGACAACACCCATAAATGCTTACTGCTTAACTTTGTTTGCCGTAATGCTGCTCCACGATGCATAGGCTTCACAACGCATGGAAATCATACATTTTCATAATTTGATGCCGAGCTTCCCGCCCTTATTGACACACCAGATTCCCACTGCTACAATAAATGTTACAATTCACTTTGTGGACAGGAAACAATAAATTCACCCTTAAACGTCAGCGCTTCCAATCAGAAAGGAGCATCTTATGGCAAAAGAGCAGATTGCAGTTGCAGAACTGATCACAAATATCATTCTCGGAAAAACCGACGGTGCCAGCCGTGTGGATTTTTTTCCTCAAAAACCTAAATTTCCATTTGATCAACCATACGAGCAGCCATTTCCCAGAGCCACACCGGAAAGCCAGGGCATTTCCTCTGATATGCTTTCGAACCTGCTGCGGGATCTGGCGACTTCAAACTATACAGACATGCATCATTTCATGGCTCTTCGGAATGGCAAGGTCATCTGCGAAGCTAATTTCGCCCCATACCGCAGCCGTATATGGCATGTAACCCATTCCATGTGTAAAAGTATTACCGGCATGGCTATTGGGCTTCTTGTTGAAGAGGGCAAACTTTCCCTGGATGAAAACATTTATAATATTTTCCAGAAGAACCTCAGTACTCTGGCAAAAATCTTCCGCCCTACTGTCACCGTAGAGAATCTTCTCACCATGACCAGCGGCGTTACTTTTAATGAATCCGGAATCGTGTCAGGAAATGACTGGCTTACCAGCTATCTGAATTCTTCTATCACAGGCAACCCAGGAGAGAATTTCCTCTATAACAGTCTGAACACCTACGTTTTATCCGCAATCATCACAGAACGCACCGGACAGACACTTACAGAATATCTGGAGCCACGGCTTTTTGCACCTCTTGGAATTACCCGTTATTTCTGGGAAACCTGTCCCAAAGGCATTACCAAAGGCGGCTGGGGGCTTTTCCTCTGCACCGAAGATATGGCCAAGCTTGGCCAGCTTTATCTGCAGAAAGGCAAATGGAATGGCCAGCAGATCATCCCGGAGTTTTGGGTTGAAGTCTCTACAGCCAAGCATAAAGAGAGTATCGAAGGCACTTACGGATACGGTTACCAGATGTGGATGGAAGCCCGTCCAGGCAGTTTCGAATTTAATGGAATGCTGGGACAGAATGTAATCGTTTATCCGGACATGAATATGGTCCTGGTAACCAATGCAGGCAACAATGAGCTTTTCCAGGACTGTGTCATGCTGAATATTATCCGCAAGCATTTCCCGCTGGACTTTCATCCTGCAGATGTATTGCCAGAGAATCCTTGTGCACAGCTTCTCCTTAACCGCCTCACCGCCCAGCTGGAACACGGTACCCTTACTTCACAGACACTTCCTGCCCTTCGAAAGGGGGGCTGGAAAAAGAATCCATCTGGCCTTAGGCGTAGCTCAACAGGGCACCCAAATACCTGGAATTATGTGAAAGGACTTCCTTCACCAGATCCGTATCAGCTCACTATGCAGCTAAATGGAAAAGTATTTGAACTTTCTCCACAGAGCATTGGCCTTTTTCCATTATTTATCCAGGTTTTCCACAATAACATGACCGAAGGTGTGCAGAAGTTATCTTTCACCTGCGAAAAGGGCGATTTTTCCGTAAGTTTCCTGGAAGCCGGTCAGTGGCATAATATTCCTATAGGCCTTGGAAAACCCAGGGAAGCCTGGCTCACTCTCCATGAAGAAAGTTACCTGGTTGCAGCCTCCGGGCAGTTTACTTCCGATGAAAATGGTACTGCTGTCCTAAAACTTGACCTGACTTTTCTCGAAGAATGTGTACACAGAAAAATCCACATTTTCTTCCTGCCGGAGAATGAAATTCTCATCCGCTGGTACGAAACACCAGGAAAGGGCATGATCATGGAAGGTTTGGAATCTATCACAGAGGAAATCTCCAATAACTTCCTTTATGGAGCCTTCAAAGGTGCCGGTGGACTTGACATTCTCCACCGGATAATGGAACAGACCATTGAACCTGTGTCCCATGGATATCTGGTAACATCCGTAGCAGAAAACATGCCTGAACAGTAAACAGCCCCCATAACCGCAAGTGCTCTCAAGTTTACTTAGAACACTTGCGGTTTTAGTTTTATAGGACTATACTAAAGCATATGTAATTGTTCA
Source organism: Clostridia bacterium (assembly GCA_029101305.1). Taxonomy (GTDB): domain Bacteria; phylum Bacillota; class Clostridia; order Lachnospirales; family Lachnospiraceae; genus Blautia_A. The sequence continues at coordinate 20,150 of JAQXQS010000117.1, forward strand.
AAACCAAGCAGGTTTAACGGTATAAAAGTGTGAGTCCTGCTCGCATGAACGAACAAATAGGAGGTGTACAATGCTAGCCCAGGAAAAACGACTGATCATCACATTTCGTTGTACCACCGATGCGATTGCCATGGAAAAAGCCTGTAAGGCAATCAGTGCTCCCGGCAGATTGATTCCTGTTCCCAGGTCTATTTCTGCCAGCTGCGGCCTTTCCTGGTGTGCAGATCTAAAAGATCAGCCTGGCCTTGAGGAAATACTTCAACAACAGGATTTACAGCCTGAGGGAATTTATGAATGTATAATTTAAAAAGGAATTTATGAACAGCTAATTTGAGTATTTAATATAAGGAGGAATTTTATATGAATAACAAAACTGTAGATGCGCGCGGAATGGCTTGCCCGCTTCCCGTTGTAAATGCAAAGAAAGCATCTGAAGAAATGACACAGGGCGGCACTCTTACCGTTCTTGTAGACAATGAGATTGCAGTTCAGAATCTTACCAAGTTTGGTAATAATAGAGGATTTACTGTCTCTTCTGAGAAAAAAAGTGATAAAGAGTTTACCGTATCTTTCCAGATTCCCGAAAAAACTACACAGGCATCCGCTTCTGCCACACCATCAACAGACAAGCCAGCCGATACCCAAACTTCTGAATCAGCTATAGCTTCACCTGCTTGTGCTCCAGATTCCAAGAAACCAGGACTTGTCGTTGTTCTTTCCGCTAATACTATGGGAAACGGTGAGGAACAGCTTGGAAAGCTTCTTATGAAATCATTTATTTTTGCCCTCACCAAACAGGATCAGCTGCCAGAAACCATTCTCTGCTATAACTCAGGTGCCTACCTTACCAGTGACGGCTCTGATTCCCTGGAAGATCTGAAATCCCTTGAAGCAGAAGGTGTAAAGATTCTTACCTGTGGTACCTGCCTGGACTTTTACGGATTAAAAGAGAAGCTGGCAGTCGGTGGTGTCACCAACATGTATGAAATTGTAGAAATTATGGAAAATGCAGAAAGCATCATCCGTCCATAATTCTCCATACCCGCTTATAATCCATATACCACTTATAAAATAAAACTTCACTCTCAAAAAAATCCACACTTACATATTTAATTGGATTTCCATAAACACGCATAATAGGTTTGAACTCGAAACAGATTCAAACTCTATTTGGCGACATGGAAATTTAATCTAATATGAAAGCGTGGATTTTTTATAAGACATTGAGACACTTCTGGGACATTTTATTTTCAATAAGACTCTTTTAGGACATTTCGTTCCGATTATTTGCGATTACTTTTGTTTTTTTTAAAACAAAAAAATACCGAAAATCCTTTATTTATAAGGATTTCCAGCATTTCCGAGAGTGAAGCATCGGGGATTCGAACCCCGGACAACTTGATTAAAAGTCAAGTGCTCTACCAACTGAGCTAATGCTCCATATCAAATATAAAATTTTAAGTGATCGAACTTTTTAGTCGAATCATTCACATTTTAAACACCCAGGCTTCTATCACCCTTTTGGCAATTAAAATGCCCAGAGCCGGAATCGAACCAGCGACACGAGGATTTTCAGTCCTCTGCTCTACCAACTGAGCTATCTGGGCATAAGTAGCGGGAATAGGATTTGAACCTATGACCTTCGGGTTATGAGCCCGACGAGCTTCCAGAC
>JAQXQS010000118.1 GCA_029101305.1 Clostridia bacterium
GCTTCTACAATAGCCTTGCATAATGCAAGTCCCAATCCCAGGCTTCGCTTTGAATCTGCGATTTTCCCACTTGCAGTGTAAAACATATCAAAAATATGTTCTTTATCTTTATCCGGAATTCCATTTCCATTATCAGAAATCATGACATGCACATAATTTTTTTCTTTTTTCGTCCTGATTATGATTTTTCCCCCTGAAGGAGTATATTTCACTGCATTATCTACAATATTAATAATCACTTGAAGAATCAGCCTTGAATCAACATTGACAAGCTGAAATTCATTTTCCATGATCACCTGAATACAATATTCTTTGCTTTTCCGACTGATATGCTTTAATGCCTCTTCAAATTAAATCTTCCAGCATATCCGCCTCCTTTTTTATCTCCATCTTTCCTTTCTCAATTCTTGTAACCGACAACAGGTTTTCAACCAGGTTGATCAACCATAAAGAATCTTCATAAATGAATCCATATATCTTTTCTTTTTTGTCTTCATCCAGTTTTCCCTGTAATAACATATCTGCATTTCCACAGATACTGGTAAGCGGCGTTCTTAAGTCATGCGAAATAGAACGCAGTAAATTTGCACGCAGTTTTTCATTATTTGCTTTTTCTATCGCTGCTTCTTCTTTCATCCGCAAAGTCTCCCGCTCCATTACCGTTGCTGTTTCAGAAAGTACAGCCATAACTACATTGTTTTCAAAAGCATTTAATACTTCTTCATGCTTCATTTCAATTCCGATTACTCCGTAAACAGTTTCCAGACTCCTGACCGCAAGATAATAGCAGGCAGCTTCACTTAAGGTTCCGGTCGATACACCTGCACGTTTATTATTTTTTAAGACCCATTCAGCTACCGCCTTTTCATTTTCTGTAACAAGTTCCTTTTTCTCAGAGGAAACCATTCGCCCTTTTTCACCATAAACCACTGGTGATCCAAGATGTTCTCCATTCCATCCATAAAACACCACACACCGCCCCAGTACTTTACTGAGTTGTTCTGCCATTGTATTTCCTATGTCTGCAATACTCTTTTGACTTTGAAGCGTCTGGTTGATATCCAATATAATTTTCGTTCTATAAGCTGACTTTGCCAATTCTTTTGCCTGCATTTTCATTTTCAATGCCAGATTGCTGGTAATCAGTGCTGCAATAAATGTAATCATAAAAGTAACCGGATAACCCGGATCGTAAGTTTTCAGTGACAATTTGGGTTCTGTAAAAAAATAATTAAAAATAACAACGCTGACAATTGACTGAACAAATGATATTTCACGACTTGAAGTCAGTATAGCTGAAATCATAACTCCAAGGATATATATTGTAATGATGTTGGTATCACTGAACTTCATCTTATAAAAAACAAAGCCAATTCCTGTTGCTATCAGTAAACAGGCAACCGCATATGCAATATTTCTGACCGTAATCCGCTTTTCGTGTTCAGCACTAAATTTTTGCCTTGCCTTTTCTATCTTATTGTCTGGTATGATGTAAATGTCCATATCGGGTGCATAGGCTGACAATTTATCTGTAAATGTTGGTTTGCGTATAAAACCGGCTTGTACCGCACTGCGTCCTGTCACAATTTTGGAAACTCCAGAGGTTTTTGCATATTCTGCAATCAGAAAAGGAACATCATCTCCACACACAGTTTCAATTTTTGCCCCAAGCTGCTCTGCCAAATGAATATGATCCTTTAATCTCTTTTTGTCTTCCATGCTTGCTTTATCAGAATTTCTGGTTTCCACATGAAGACCGATCAATATTCCTCCAAAAGCTTTTGCCATTCTTGCAGCAGTCCTGATGATTTTGGGATTTGACGGGGAAGAAAAAATTCCCACAAGTATTTTCTCTTCCGTTCTCTGATTCCAAACTTTTCTTTCGCAAGTACAACAACGCTTCGTCCTTCCGGTGTTTCATCTGCCAAAGAGGATAACTGTGCCGCATCCGCCAGTTCTCTTTCCCATGTACCATCAACCGGAATAAAAGCATCTGCTCTACGGTTTCCCAATGTAATCGTTCCTGTCTTATCCAACATCAGAATATCAACATCACCTGCAGCTTCAATTGCTCTTCCACTCATTGCCAGCACATTTGCCTGATTCAGTCGGCTCATACCTGCAATTCCAATTGCGGAGAGTAAAGCTCCGATTGTTGTTGGTGCCAGACAAACAAGCAGAGCAACCAGAGTCGTAATGGATGTAGGATTCGGGATCCCTGCCTGTTTTGCAGAGAATAGAGAATATGTATAAAGTGACATCGTTACCATGATGAATACAATGGATAATACAATCAGAAAAATCTGCAGTGCAATTTCATTTGGAGTCTTTTTACGGTTTGCCCCTTCAACCATGGCAATCATTTTGTCCATGAAAGTTTCCCCAGCTTCACTGGTAATCTTTACAACAATCCAGTCAGACAGAACAGTCGTTCCACCTGTTACAGCGCTTCGGTCTCCGCCACTCTCACGTATCACCGGTGCTGATTCTCCTGTGATTGCGCTTTCATCAACAGATGCTGCACCATCAACAACTTCTCCATCGCCCGGGATCTGTTCTCCAGCTTTTACCAGAACATAATCACCCTTTTTCAAGCCCGTAGATGGAACCACTTGAACTCTATCCTTTTGTTCCGGTGATGGTATTTTATGAGCATCAACATCTTTCTTGGCCTTTCGCAGGGAATCGGCCTGTGCTTTTCCCCTTCCTTCTGCAATCGCTTCTGCAAAATTTGCAAATAATACAGTAAACCCCAGGATG
>JAQXQS010000119.1 GCA_029101305.1 Clostridia bacterium
AGATTCGGCCGTGCAGCAGTTGCAGTTGCAACTATGAGAAACAAATCCTGGCTGAAGATCGGTTCTGTTACAATGGGTATCGGTGGATATATCATTGATCATGATTTTATCGATTCCTATCTTTGAATGCGTGTTGAATCTGTTGATGAGGTTGAGATCCTCCGTCGTATGACAGAGGGTATCTACGATCATGAAGAATTTGATAAAGCTATGAAATGGGCAAAAGAGAACTGCACCATCGGTTTCGATAAGAACCCGCCGGAACTTCAGATGACAGAAGAGCAGAAAGAAGAGCAGTTTGAGTTTGTTGTAAAGATGGCTGTTATCATCCAGGAACTGATGAATGGATGCGACAAGCTTGATCCGAAATTCTCTGAGGAAGCAATCGGACATAATGCAATCGCTGCCGGCTTCCAGGGACAGAGACAGTGGACAGACTTCTATCCGAATGGTGACTTCGCAGAAGCTATGCTGAATACTTCCTTTGACTGGAACGGAGCAAGAGAGCCATACATCCTTGCTACAGAGAACGATGTTCTCAATGGTCTTGGAATGCTGTTTATGAAGCTTCTTACAGGACGTGCACAGATGTTTGCAGATGTTCGTACCTATTGGAGCGCAAACGCTGTAAAACGTGTTACAGGATATGATCTTGAGGGTGTTGCAAAAGAGAACGATGGTATCATCCATCTGATCAACTCTGGTGCATGCTGCCTTGACGCTTCTGGTGTTGTTAAGGACGAGAACGGCAATGGCGTTATGAAAGAATGGTGGAACGTTACAGAAGAAGATCAGAAAGAGATCATGAAAGCTACTACATGGAATGCAGCTGATAACGGATACTTCCGTGGCGGCGGATTCTCCTCCAGATTTGAGACAAGAGCTACTATGCCTGCAACTATGATCCGTCTGAACCTTGTAAAAGGACTTGGACCGGTTCTTCAGATCGCAGAGGGCTGGACTGTAGAGCTTCCAGAGGATGTATCTGATACACTTTGGAAACGTACTGACTATACATGGCCATGCACATGGTTTGTACCGAGATGTGATGGCAAAGAAGGTGCATTCAAGAGCGCATATGATGTTATGAATAACTGGGGTGCTAACCACGGTGCTATCTCCTATGGACATATCGGAGCAGATCTGATCACAATGTGCTCTATGCTGAGAATTCCGGTTTGCATGCATAACGTACCTGAGAAGGATATCTTCCGTCCGGCAGCATGGAATGCATTCGGAATGGATAAAGAAGGTGCAGACTTCAGAGCTTGCAAGAACTATGGACCTCTTTACAAATAAGCAGATTGTATAATTTTCTTCTTTCGATTTCTTAAGATTCGTGAAAGAAGGGTGCGAGGGAGCAGGATTTCAGGTCCTGCTCCTTTATTGTCTGAAGTGTATCCACAAAACATTTCTGTAATTTTTCCTGTGTATTACGAAGTAGATTGTTGTAAAATGGGTGGACTGCGATATAGATACAAAAAAGGAAAATAATGTAAGAAAAATGGTTGCAACTTTCCTGTTGTGTGGTACAATGAAAAATGACATAAAAAAGTATATAACAGGGAAAAGGGGATATATATGAAGAAAAAGCTGGGAATACTGCTGGCTGCGGTTCTTACTTTCTGCATGTCTGCTACAGTTTTTGCAGATGCAGGAAAGACACAGCAGGTAGATTATAAGACCGATTATTATATGATCGTTGAGTCACCAGACGGTGGCGTAGACATGTATTCAGAGGCAAGTGCTGACAGCCCGAAGCTGAATGATGAGCTTATTCCCAATGGGACAGCGATTCATGTAGAAGGTGAGAGCGCGGATGAGGCTGGCAAGACATGGATTTATGCGCAGCTTCACAGTGTATTTGGCTTTTTACAGGAGGACTACCTGAAGCCTGCCACTCTTGCAGAGGCAATCGCGTCAGAGCTGGCCTTGTATGGAAGCACGGATGTGAATTATGACATTACAGTAAATGCCAAAGAAGATGGCTCCGTTTCTCTTTACAAAGGTCCTGGAAAGAAATATGGTACAGTTTCCGGCGGCTGCAATATTGCCAATGGTGAGAAGCTTCATATTGATACAGAAGTGGATACAGGTAAAGATGGCGTATGGGGAAAGACAGAAGCAGGGGATGTTTCTGGCTGGGTGAATATCGCCCAGGCGACGAACACAGAAGAGAAATCTGTAGAATTGATTCCGGAGACAGAAGCAGAAGAGGAGTCCGCAGGTGATTCCAGAGTCGCAGAGGGCAGTGCTGAGGATACAGCAGAGACTGGCAGTGCTTCTGTACAAAAGGAAGAGGCCAAGCCAGAAGAGGCAACTGTAACCAGTACGCCGACTCCGGCACCGACCAGTACCAATACCCCGACCCCTGAACCGACCAGTACAAGTACCCCGACTCCGGAACCAACCAGTACCAGTACGCCGACCCCAGAGCCGACCAGCACCAGTACGCCGACTCCGGAACCAACCAGTACCAGTACACCAACTCCGGAGCCAACTGAAACAATAGCTCCTACAGAAGCGCCTACAGCTACAGCAGCACCTTCTGAAAGTGCAGGAGAAGAAGCTTCCAGTGAGAAGGTAGAGAGCACATCAAATGGAATGAGCTCTGCAATCTGGATCCTGATCGTGGTGATCATTATTGGAATCGCAATTGTAATCTGGCTTCTTAAGAGAAATAGCAAAAAAAGCGAATAATAAAACAGAATAGAATAAATGAAAAGCTCTGCCGGAAATTCTGGCGGAGCTTTTTTCATAGGAGATAAAGTTTTATTTGTTGATAACAACACCTTTTTGAAGCATAACGTTTGCATAAACTGCTTTTTCACCAGTTGCGATGATGCAGTATGCCTTTTTAGCCTCTTCGTAGAATGCGAAACGCTCGATATTTCCCACGGCCTCGGCGCCACGCTCGTCATGTTTGGAAACAATTTCTTTATAGGTATCCCAGATCGGAGTTTTAACCGGATCACCTGGCATAACTTCCATTAAGGTAACTGGTTTCTCAACATAAGAGTCAAGCGGGATAACGGTAAGAATTGCATCCAGAAGCTCAGGAACACCATGTCCATCGCAACGTACAACAACTGCATTTTTTCCCATGGATTCTACAGGGAAGTTCCCATCTGCAATGACAATACGGTCACTGTGACCCATCTCGCATAAAACTTTTAAAAGCTGTGGTGAAAGTATTTCCGGAATTCCTTTTAACATAATATGATTCTCCCTTCGTAATTTTGAAAGTATTCTACTCTATAAGGTACCTTTATCTGAAGAATTTTTCAAGGTAAAATTTTACGCAAAAAGATGAAATATTTACTGTTGACAGAAATAGGCAAAAGAGGTAATATGAACTCAAACAGAAACGTTTCGGTTTCTGAAAAACAGAAGAGTCACAGTCTGTATTTACAGGCAGAAGGAGGAGAATATGCCACTTGTTACATCTAAGGAAATGTTATTGAAAGCCCAGCAGGGTGGTTATGCAGTCGGTGCATTTAATGCAGAGAATATGGAGATGGTGAAGGCAATCATTCAGGCCGCTGAGGAGCTGAAAGCACCTGTTATGATCCAGACGACTCCATCCACGATCAAATATGGTACTCTGGAGACTTACCAGGCGATTGTTGCAGCAGAGGCAGCAAAGGCTTCTGTACCTGTTTGTCTGCATCTTGACCATGGCAGCAGCTTTGATCTTGCCATGAAGGCTCTGAAAGCTGGTTACACTTCTGTTATGATCGATGGATCCAAGCTGGACTATGAAGGTAATATTGAGGTGAGCAAGAAAGTGGCTGATGTAGCAGCTTCCATGGGAATTCCATGTGAGGCAGAGCTTGGCAAGGTGGGAGGTAAAGAGGACGATCTGGTTGCTGTTGCAGATACGAATACAGACACGCAGGAAGCCAGGGAGTTTGTTGAGCGTACAGGAGTTACATCCCTTGCTGTTGCAATCGGTACTGCACATGGTTTTTATGTAGGCACTCCGGTACTGGATAAAGAGCGTCTGAGTGAGATCCGTGCAGTTGTAGATATTCCACTTGTTCTTCATGGTGCTTCCGGACTTAGCGACGAGGATGTTATGGATTGCGTAAAGAGAGGAATCTGCAAGGTTAACTTTGCTACAGAGCTTCGTGCAGCATATTCCAAAGCTGTCAGAGAGACATTGGAGGATGAGAAGGTATTTGACCCTAAGGCATACGGCAAGGCAGGAATTGCGGCTGTGAAGGAACTGGTAATGGCCCGCATGAAGGTTTGTGGCTGTGACGGAAAGGCCAGATAAGAGGCGGTTTTATGGCAGCGACGATGAAAGATATTGCCAGACGGACAGGGCTTGGTCTGGCAACGATTTCCTCTTATTTTAACGGGGGTAATGTAAGAGAGAAGAACCGCATTAAAATCGAAGAAGCCATCGAAGAATTACACTACGAAGTAAATGAAGTTGCCCGTGGATTGAAGACAAATGCTACGAAAACGGTAGGCGTGGTAATCCCGGAGCTGAACAATGTATTTTGTGCTGAGATTATCAGTGGGATGGAGGACATCCTGCGCAGCCATGGATATGCAGCGATTGTCTGTGACTGTAGAACGGATAAGAAGCTTGAGAAGGAAGCTGTGGATTTCCTCACAAGGAAGAGGGTAGATGGAATTATCAATATGCCGGTAGATATGACTGGAGCCCATCTGAGAGAATTCCAGAGGACAGGTAAACCCATTGTGCTCATTGACCGAATGATCCAGGATATTTCCTGTGATTGTGTACTGGTTGACAATGAGGATGCTGCCAGAAAGGCAGTCACTATGCTGGTAGAGCAGGAGCATCATAAAATCGGGCTGATTGGAGGCCCTGATGAAGTGTTTACAGCCAGACAGCGTATGCTAGGCTATATGAAAGCGCTCAAGGCACATGGAATCGAAGTGGACGAGAAGCTGATCTGTCATGGGGATTACACCATTCAGGGAGGCGTTCAGGCTGTGGAAGAGCTGGTGAAGGAGAATCCAGATATGACAGCTGTCTTTGTGACTAATTACGAGATGACGATGGGAGCTGTGATCGGGCTTAATGAGATGGGAGTGTCCATGCCAGAGGAGATATCACTGGTGGGATTTGATAATCTGCCTTTTGCACGTGCATGCAGACCTTCTCTTACGATTGTTTCCCAGCCTACGGAGAAAATCGCCAGGGAAACTGCCCAGATCATGCTGGAACGACTTGAAGGAAGAGAAAATCTTCCAGAACATATTGTACGGAAACTTCAGACTGATATTTTTATGGGGAAATCCATACGGAGACAAGGATGAGTAAAGACTATTTATTAGGAATTGATATTGGAACCAGTGCCTGCAAGGTTGCTATATTTGATAAAAATGGACAGGTGATGGCTTCCGCAAATGGAGACTATCCTGTTTATTACCCGCATGAGGGATGGGCACAGCAGAAACCAGATGAGTGGTGGGATGCAGTATGTGCGGCTATTAAAGAATGCCTGAAGAAGGGAAAGATTTCAAACGGGCAGATCGCAGGTGTGGGAATTGATGGACAGAGCTGGTCTGCCATTGCCATTGACCGTGAGGGAAATGTCCTGACAGATACACCTATCTGGATGGATACAAGAGCGCAGGAAATCTGTGACAGACTCAATAATGAAATTGGCAGGGAGAACATTTTCCAGGTTGCCGGGAATTCTCTTCAGCCTTCTTATACGACGGCGAAGATCCTGTGGTATAAGGAAAATATACCTGAAATATATAATCAGATTTATAAGATCCTTCAGTCTAACAGCTTTATTGCTTACAGGCTGACTGGCGCAATCACACAGGATCTGTCACAGGGATACGGTTTGCATTGTTTTGACATGCGCACAGGTACCTGGGATGAGCAGATGTGTGAGAAGCTTGGAATTCCAGTTGATTTTTTACCGCAGATCGTTCCATGTGATCAAGTGGTTGGGACTGTGACGAAAAAGGCAGCAGCACAGAGTGGCCTGGCAGAAGGAACTCCGGTAGTGGCAGGAGGGCTGGATGCTGCGTGTGGCACACTTGGCGCTGGAGTGATCCATCCAAGTGAGACACAGGAGCAGGGAGGACAGGCTGGTGGTATGAGTATCTGTACAGATACCTATAAGGCAGATCCAAGTCTGATTCTGGGATTTCATGTGGTGCCTGGACAGTGGCTTCTTCAGGGGGGAACTACCGGAGGCGGCGGAGTTATGCGCTGGTTCGAGCGGGAGTTCGCAGATTATGAGAGAAGCCGTAAGGAAGAAACGGGAAAATCTTCCTTGGATCAGTTAAATGAGATTGCCGATGAAGTGCCTGCTGGAAGTGATGGTGTTGTATTTCTTCCGTATATGTCCGGTGAGCGTTCTCCTATCTGGAATCCATACGCAAAAGGTGTTTTTTATGGCCTTGATTTTGCCAAGACAAAGGGGCATATGGTGAGAGCGTGTATGGAGGGCGTTGCGTTTTCTCTGCGCCATAATCTTGAAGTTGCAGAGGCAGCAGGTGCCAGGGCTGAGGTACTTCGTGCTATGGGTGGATCAGCAAATTCTCTTCTCTGGACACAGATCAAGGCAGATGTGACAGGTAAGACAGTTGTGGTTCCTGCTTCGGATACTGCGACTACATTAGGAGCAGCGATACTGGCAGGTGTTGGTGTTGGATTCTACAAAGATTATGAGGAAGCGGTTTCTATGACAGTCAAGGAGACAAGACGCCATGAGCCCAATCCTTCAAATAAAGAAATTTATGATAAGACATACCGTACATACAGAGCATTATATGAGTCTCTCAAGGATATGATGGTGCGGCAGTAAGGAGGTATTATTAAGATGAAAGCAGCAGTTGTAGTTGCAAATGAGGATGTACAGTATCAGGAAGTTGAAGAGCCACAGGCAAAGCCAGGCTGGGTAAAGATTAAAGTAAAGGCTTCTGGTATTTGCGGTTCGGACGTTCCCAGAGTGTTAAATCATGGTGTCCATTTTTATCCGATCGTTCTGGGACATGAATTCTCAGGGGATGTAGTGGAAGTTGGAGAAGGAGTTACCAAGGTAAAAGTGGGTGACCGTGTATCCGGAGCTCCGCTTCTCCCATGTATGAAGTGCGATGATTGCCAGAATGGAAATTTCTCTTTATGTAAACATTATAGCTTCATTGGTTCCAGACAGCAGGGAAGTAATGCTGATTATGTAGTGATCCCGGAGCAGAATGCCATTCCGTTCGATCCGTCAATTTCGTATGAACAGGGTGCTATGTTCGAGCCATCTACGGTTGCTTTGCATGGCCTTCTTCAGAATGATTACCAGGGTGGTCAGTGTGTGGCAATTCTGGGATGTGGAACAATTGGTATTTTCACCATGCAGTGGGCGAAGATTTTTGGTTCCAAGAAAGTCGTAGTATTTGACATCAGCGATGAGCGTCTGGATCTTGCGATGCGAATGGGTGCTGATGCGGTTATCAATACAACAAAAGAGAACTATATGGAAGAAGCTATGGCAATTACTGATGGTAAGGGCTATGGATATGTATTTGAGACAGCTGGTCAGGTTCCTACCATGCATATGGCATTTGAGATTGCTGCCAATAAAGCACATGTATGCTTCATTGGAACTCCTCATGCGGACCTTACTTTTACACCGAAGCAGTGGGAAAATATGAACCGTAAAGAGTTTAAGCTTACAGGTTCCTGGATGTCCTATAGCTCTCCATTCCCAGGTAAAGAATGGGATCTTACAGCACATTATTTTGCAACGGGCCAGCTGAAATTTGATCCTGGCTTTATTTACCGCAAGATGCCAATGAGCCAGGCGCAGGAGGCATTCCAGCTTTATAAGACTCCTGGTCTTGTAAAAGGTAAGATTCTGCTAATGAATGAGGATTGAGGATATGATACTGACAGTTACGCTAAATGCAGCAATTGATAAAAGATACGTGGTAGATAATTTTAAGACCGGAGAGGTAAACCGTGTAAAAGAATGTACTTATGTACCAGGTGGAAAGGGGCTGAATGTTTCCAAGCCTGCTTCTATTTATGGAGCCAAGGTGGTTGCAACTGGATTTGTAGGAGGTCATGCAGGTGCTTATATTGAAGATGCCTTGAAGCCTTTTGGAATCAAAAGTGCATTTTATCATGTAGCTGCAGAAAGCAGATCCTGTATTAATATCTGGGATGAAGTGAATCAGGTGCAGACAGAATTTCTGGAGCCAGGATTTACACTTACAGAATCGGATTTTGCAGGCTTTGAGGAGAAATTCCGTACCCTTGTAAAAGAAGCTAAGGTGGTAGCTATGTCAGGAAGTGTTCCAAAAGGTCTTGATGGAACTGCCTATCAGCGTCTTGTAAAAATTGTGAAAGATGCAGGAATCCCGGTTATTCTGGATACCAGTGGCAAGCTGCTGGAAATGGGAATAGAAGCAGCACCGACCATGATCAAGCCGAATATTGATGAGATCCGTATGCTTACAGGCAAGAACTGTGATGACATTCAGGATATCATAAATGCTGCAAGGGAAATCCATGCAAAAGGTGTAAAAATCGTGGCAGTTTCCCTCGGCTCTGATGGTTCTCTTGTTGTGGGAGATGAGGGTATTTTCCGTGCACGTGTCCCGAAAATAGATGCAGTAAATACAGTTGGCTGCGGTGATTCCATGATTGCAGGATTTGCCCTTGGTCTGTCAAAGGGACTTACCCTTCCGGAAACCTTGAAACTGGCGAGTGCCATTTCAGCGGCAGCAGCAATGCGTGAAGAGACTGGCTTCTTTGTGAAGGAAGATATGGAAAAATTGCTTCCACAGATTGAAATTACGAAGCTTCAATAAAAGCGGGAATGAAGTGTTAATTTATAGCAAAGAGATATAGAAAATAAAATGTGAATCATGAAAATGTGATTCCAAACCAGGGTGGAAAACTATAAGATAAGCACGGAAGTACGTGCGAAATGTTAAGGAGGATAAGAAAATGACAATGATTGATCCAGCAATTGTTCCACAGCGGGTTCTTTATACTGGTGCTAAAATGCCGGCTGTAGGAATGGGAACATTCGGAAGTGACCACGCAGATGCAGATGCAGTTTCTGCTGCAGTAGCAGGTGCAATCCGTGTAGGATACCGGTCTTTTGACTGCGCAGCATGTTATGGAAACGAAGATATGATCGGACAGGTTTTTGCAGACGCATTTGCAGAGGGCGTTGTAAAAAGAGAAGATCTTTTTATTGCATCTAAAGTATGGAATGATATGCATGGGGATGGAGATGTACTTCTTGCCTGCGCGAAAACACTGAAAGATCTGAAGCTTGATTATCTGGATATGTATTATGTTCACTGGCCATTCCCGAACTATCATGCACCACATTGCGATGTGGATTCCAGAAATCCTGATTCAAAACCATTCACAGTAGAGCGTTTCATGAAAACCTGGCGTCAGATGGAACGTCTTGTAGATATGGGACTGACCAAACATATTGGTATGTCCAATATGACGATTCCGAAACTGGAAGCAGTACTTCCACTTTGCAGAATCAAACCAGCAGCAATCGAGATGGAGCTTCATCCATGCTTCCAGCAACCAGAGCTGTTTGAGTATTGCAGAAACCATGGTATTGAAGTAGTTGGTTTCTGCCCGATCGGTTCCCCGGAACGTCCAGAACGTGACAAAATGCCAGAGGATATTGCGGATATCGAATTACCAGAGATGAAAGCAATTGCAGAAGCACATGGGGTTCATCCAGCTGTCATCTGCATTAAATGGGCTGTACAGAGAGGTGTTTCCCCGATTCCATTCTCTTTGAAAGAGAAGAATTATACCATGAATCTGAAATGCGTTACAGAAGATCCGCTGACAGAGGAAGAGATGGAGAAGATAAAATCTCTGGATAAGAATAATCGTCTGATCAAAGGTCATGTGTTCCTGTGGGAAGGTGCCAAGGACTGGCACGATCTTTGGGATGAAGATGGCGTGATCGTGAAATAGTAGCTGTGCTGTTTCAGAAATAAGTATTTACATAAGAGAAAAGATAATTGCGTAAAAAGCTGCAGAGATTATAAGTAGATATAACTTTGCAGCTTTTTTGTAACTGGTTCAAATGCTATTTGACGGGCGAGGCATATTGACGAAAAGTGAAGCATTTTAAAAGAAGACTATGAACAGATATGTCTCTGAAAAATCATTGCAGGTGGAAAAATTGTTTGGTTTGCATAGCTATATGGTCTGTGGTAAGATAAGGTTTGAACAAAAATGATAGAAAACATGTGTAAACCGGTACTGGGGGATGCCGATAGGATACATGATATATACAGAAAGGGAAAGCGAAGACTATGTATCGAATTTTACTTGTGGATGACGAAATCCTGGTGCGTGATGCGATTAAGGAGAATATTGACTGGAAGTCCATGGACTGTGAGCTTGTGGGAGATTGCGAGAATGGAAAGCAGGCAGCAGATTTTGTGAAAACGCATCCGGTTGATATTGTTCTTACGGACATTCTTATGCCTTATATGGATGGAATGGAACTGAGCCATTTTCTTCATGACAATTATCCGGAGATTGTAATTGTAATTTTCAGCGGCTTCGGGGAATTTGAATACGCCAAGAAGGCAATCCAATATAATGTAAGT
>JAQXQS010000120.1 GCA_029101305.1 Clostridia bacterium
AATTGTGATCATAATGACACCAGATTAACCGTTAATCTTTTCGATCTTAACTTTGGTGTACTGCTGTCTGTGACCGTTTTTCTTGTGATATCCAGTTTTTCTCTTGTACTTGTAAACGATGACTTTTTTAGCCTTTCCGTTCTCAACTACAGAAGCGGTAACACTGGCATCCTTAACATCTTCTCCAACTTTTAATCCGTCATTGCTAACTGCAATTACGTTATCAAAAGTAACGGTTTCACCAGCTTCAACTCCGAGCTTCTCAACTCTGATTACGTCGCCTTCAGCAACTTTGTACTGTTTACCACCTGTTGCAATAATTGCGTACATTCGTGGCACCTCCTATAGACTTTACTCGCCAAATATGGTGGCCTTCCGGCTCTTAAACCTCTTTGTGCGGCATACTTGATTATAATAACAGGGAGATCTGGTTTCGTCAAGAGGTTTTGGAAAATATTTTGTAAAAAAATCACCAAAAATAAACTGTTTTAACGAACCTTTTTAGGACTTCATTGTTCGGAAAGTGCATTTCCTGATTTTATTTGCTTGATCTCTTCAATGACTGGTCTTCTGACTTTCTTTCGTGTCATCTCCAGAATATGCAGAGGGGTAATATCTATCGCTTTACATTTCACAGGATCTTTTCGCAGGTACTTCTGTAATACATGAAAAAGTTCGTCGTTGTGGTCTGGATTTGACATGTTGATAAAATCAATAAGAATGATTCCAGACAGGTTTCGGAGCCGAAGCTGTCTGGTAATTTCCTTTGTTGCTTCCAGATTGATTTTTCGGTAAGTTTCTTCGGCCTTCTTTTTACCGGTAAACTTGCCGCTGTTTACATCAATAGAAACAAAGGCTTCCGTCTGTTGGATGACGATAAATCCACCACTGTTCAGCCAGATTTTTTCTTTCTGGACTTCTTCCAGTGCACTTTCCAGACGGGTAAGCTTATATAATGGAAGTAATTTATCCTGGTAAAAACGTATTTTTGATTCTTCCCCAGGACTTGTCTCCTTCAGATAATCTGTGATCTGCTGATAAACAGTGGCATCATCTGTGACAATATCTGTAAGGGTCTCGCTGTAAATATCCCTGAGGGCAGTGAGGTAAACTGGTTCTGTTTCATAGAGAAGGCTGAAACAAGTGCGGCTTCTTCCATTAACTGCTACTTTTTCGTATAGGGATTTCAGATAGGAAAGCTCCTGGAGAATTTCTGCTTTTTCTGCCTGTGCGGCATTGGTGCGTACGATAAGTCCATACTCTTTATCTGGGCGGGAAGTCTCTTCTTCAAGCCAGGAAGATAAGGTATGGCGTTCTGTACCGGAAAGCTTGCCGGAAAGTCCGAACTTCTTCTCTCCTGTGGTAAGGACAAGGTATTTGCCGGTAAAATTTAAGTTGGCAGTAAGCGCAGGCAGTTTTCCCTTCATAGCATCACGGTTTACCTGAACCAGGATCTGGTCTCCAGGACGAAGGGGACTGCCTGGTGCTTTGCCGGAAGCATATATCACATGTGCTGCTTCCTGGAGAGGAAAATAGCCACGTACGCCAGGCGCAATGAGAACGAAAGCAGCCTGGATGTTGGAGGCAATATTCTCCACCTGTCCAACATAAATATTTCCAAGGATGGATTGCCGGGAAGCTGTTTCCAGACGAAGTTCCATGATCTGCCCTTCCTCTTCTGTTGCACAGACATAGCACTTGTTTCCCGCAAGTTCCATGGTAGTTATGACTAATTTGCTCAAATTAATTCACCTGTTTGCTGAATTTTATTTTTTGCAGCTGTAGGCGCATTTATGCGCAGGACAGCTGTTTTGTTTTATGATACTGGTGCCTGCTATAACAAACATACTAGCGCCTGTTTGAAAAATTATCTTCGCGCTCTGCACGTCCTATTTTGCGGTATATTTTGCGGAAAGCCTTTTTCAAACACGCTCCAGTACAGTCACTGATCAGATGGAGTTAGAAGTAAAGATCATATTGTGCAAGCACGAACCGCTTTGGGATTATTAGAAAACTTCTTCGCCAAGTGATTCCAGAGGTACAAATTTATGTCTTTTCTCATCGCCCAGGTCAGCATACACTTCCAGACGGTGGATCATGCAGGCAAATTCCGGAAGCTCCTGCCCAAGCCATTTGGCAAAGGCATCCATAACAGCATCTGGTTTGGTGTAATTGGCACTGGCAGAGGCAAGGCTTAAAAAAATCTGGTCATCTTCACGTAATTCCATTTTATAAATAAATGGACGGATGTCTACCTGTTTTTCTCCTTTTTTCGTCTCTTTTGTAACAAGAATCTCTGGTTGTTGTAGAAATTCCGGAATCCTGGACTGCCAGCCATCTAAAGGAGCTTTTCCCTGGCGGAACGCTACCAGATAATCGGCAGCTGCAACTAAAGACATTGCTTTGCTTGCTTTCCCATCTTCTACCTGGCGGGCGCTAAGAACACGTACACCTTCTACCATCTGGGAATTAAGGCGCTGGCAGATTTCGTCAGTAGGAAGGGTAACCGTGAGCTCCATATCAAAATATTCTCCAGTGCTGGTGACACCAACACCTAATGGCGCTGCAAAAGACATGATCATATGGGGACTGTAGCCACCGGAAAAAGCGATGGGGAGTTCTGCTCTGCGGATGGCTTTCTGGAAGTAGCGCATGGTATCCAGATGTCCTACGAATTTCATAGGACCTTCTTTTGTAAATTTAATTCTTACCTTCATAACATACGCCTCCTTCATACGGTATTGCTCCAAAGCCTGAGCATTTCTGGCGGCAGTTTGGTGTAACTACTTCACCTTTCGCCTGCTTCCATTCACGGATCAGGAATTCTTTGGTCACGCCTGCATCAATGAAATCCCATGGAAGAATTTCATCGGTGCTTCTTTCACGAAGTGTATAAAATTCAATGTCAATACCAGTTTCTGCAAAAGCCTCTTTCCAGATATCATACTGGAAGCTTTCAGACCAGGCGTCATAAAGAGCGCCCTTTTCATAAGCTTTCAGGATAACCTCGGAAGTACGACGGTCGCCTCTTGCAAGGAAGCCTTCCAGGGTGGTTACATCCGGCTCATGCCAGTTATACTTGATACTCTTCTGGTTTAGCTGAGCGCGGATTTCTTCTTTTACCACTTTTGCCTTGTCAATGAAATCCTGTTCGGTGTACATTGGTGCCCACTGAAATGGGGTAAATGGTTTCGGCACAAAGAAAGATGTGCTGACTACGATCTGGACTTTTCCATGACGCTTTTCCTTCGGAACAGTGTCGTAATATTCCTCAGCGATACGTTCTGCCAGGTGGGCACTTCCTTTCATATCTTCTGTGGTTTCAGTCGGGAGACCAAGCATAAAGTAAAGCTTTACACGGTTCCAGCCACCGGTGAAGGCTTCTTTTGCGCCATGGAGAATTACCTCTTCTGTCAGTCCTTTATTAATTACATCACGGAGTCTCTGGGAACCGGCTTCCGGGGCAAAGGTAAGGCTGCTTTTCTTAATATCCTGTACTTTGCTCATAACGTCCAGAGCAAAGGCATCAATACGAAGAGATGGCAGGGAGATATTTACTCCTGCGGATTTAAACTCATCGATCAGGAAATTTACCAGTTCCTCCAGGTGGGTATAATCGCTGGAGCTTAGGGAACTGAGGGAAATTTCCTCATGACCGGAGTTCTTCAGCATAGCTCTTGCAGATTCCTTCAGTTCTTCTATATTACGCTCACGAAGAGGTCTGTAGATCATGCCTGCCTGACAGAAACGACAGCCACGGATACAGCCGCGCTGGATTTCCAGTGTGACACGGTCCTGGGTAGCTTTGATAAATGGAACGACAGGTTTCTCAATCGGGCAATAGCCTTTATCCATGTCTACGATCAGCTGCTTCTGGACTTTCGCCGGGACACCTGGACGATTCGGGGCAAAGGATGCGATTGTGCCATCTTCTTTATAGGTGACATCATAAAATGCAGGAACATAAATTCCCGGAATCTGTGCCGCCTTCAAAAGGAAGTCCTCTCTGCTGCCGCCTGCTGCCTTATTAGCCTTATAAGCGTCGAAAAGGGCATCATAGACAGTTTCACCCTCACCGATATAAAACAGGTCAAAAAAGGCGGCCAGAGGCTCCGGATTGTATGCACAGGCGCCGCCGCCGATCACGATTGGACAGTCGCCGTTGCGGTCTGCTGCCTTTAATGGAATCTGGGAAAGCTCCAGAGTCTGCAGTACATTGGTGTAACACATTTCATAACCAAGGGTAATGCAGAGAAAATCAAAATCTTTCACAGGATCCTGGGACTCCAGGGCAAACAGGGGGATGTGCTGCTCGCGCATAATCTTGTCCAGGTCAAGCCATGGGGAATAGACACGCTCACACCAGACATCGGGACGTTTGTTGAACATATTATATAGAAGCATCATGCCAAGGTTGGACATGCCGATCTCGTAGACATCCGGGAAGCAGAATGCCACACGGACATCTATCCCCTCTAAATTTTTCATTACAGAGTTGACTTCCCCGCCGATATAGCGGGCTGCTTTGTCAACACTGAGCAATATTTCGTCACTAAGTGCTAATTTTCTCATTATATTCCTTTCGCAAATTGTCAATATTTGCCAAAACAACTTCTTGCTGTTGGCATCAGACAAATTTCTTTTTTTCTGAATAAACGTAAAAAATGATGCGCATTTTTCGCGTTGTTTTGACTCAAAAAGTGAAGCATGTTCACTTTTGTTTCTATAGTGGTGTATGCCGTTAATTATCCTATTATAATACAGGTTATTTCATAAATTCAAGAGAAATCGTAGTTTTCTGGAAGCTTTTCTAAAAGCGTTTCAAAAGAATCAATTGCAAAATTGCATTCTATTTTCTAATACAGATTTTTCTTTCAAGAATTGGATGCGTAAGATCTTGTATTTTTGAAAAATTAATAAAAAATAGAATCCTGGTAAAAAATCAGACATATGAGATATGTAAGAGTTATGAAGGAGAGATTTCTCGATAGTTCTAATAGCTTTTGTTAGTTCCCAAGGAATCCAGACTACTCATAACAGATAAAAAACAGCTTGTGATACTGTTTTTAGTTGCAAATGGTGATAGAGCATATTGTGTTTCGTATATTAGAAGCTGAAACAGTGATTTATTGGTATAAAAACTGGACTCTAAAGAAAATATGAGAGCTATCGGGAATATCGCGATAGCTCTCATATTGGATTCATAGATTTTAAACAACTACACTCTTAACCTTTTACACTTCCAGCCGTCAAGCCCTCAATGAAAAACCTTTGACAAGAAATAAAAACGATAAGTATTGGAATTAAACTTAATACGGAAAGTGCAAAAACATATCCCCATTGGGTGAACTGATGCTGGCCAAAAAATCCAGAAATTGCAATCGGTAATGTTCTTTTCAAATCATCATTAATAACTGTATTGGCCCATGGAAACTCTTCCCATGCAGTAAGGAAGTTAAAAATAGAAACAGATGCAATTCCTGGTTTTGCCAGAGGTAAAATAATGCGGAAGAAAACAGTAAATACGCTTCCGCCGTCAATATATGTTGCTTCATCCAATTCTTTTGGAATATTTTCTACAAATCCCTTTATCATAAAGGTGGAATAGGGAATGACCCACGCAACATAGAAGGGAATTAATCCGCTTAATTTATTAATAACTTTTAATTTAACAGCTAACTCATACTGTGGTACGATCAAAGTAGTTCCAGGTATAATCATTGTCAACATAATAAATGTGAATAAAAACCTTCGCCCTGGAAACTTAAATCTGGCAATACAAAATGCCATTGCAGCAGCTACAATCGCAGCTATAGCAACTGTTACAGTAGATACGAAAATACTGTTAATGAAATTATTTATAAATTTTTTTTGATGTAGGATATACTGAAAATTCTCCAGAGTAATTTCTTTAATTTTTGGAAAAAACTTAGGTGGATATTCGTATAAAGCACCATTGGGTTTTAGTGCAGTGCTTAACATGTAAATCATTGGAAGAATTACCACAATAAGACCCAGAGTGAGGATTATGTATATAATTCCTTTGTGAATTATTTTTTTTGATACTTTCAATTCCCAAACCTCCTCTAATCAAGTTTACTATGATCCATCATCCTAAACTGCACTACTGCCAATATACCCAATACTACTGCAATAATAAAGGAAAGAGCTGCAGAATAACCAAATTCACCAGTACTAAATGCTTTATAATACATCCAAGTCAGTACACTTTCTGTTTTATGACCGGGATTTCCATCGGTAATCATCTTTATTGATGTAAATACATTGAATCCGCCAATTGTAAGCATTACCAATGCAAACAAAATCGTTCCCCTTATCGATGGAATTGTTACATAGAAAAATTTCGCAATCGTTCCAGCTCCATCTAATGATGCAGATTCATATAAATCTTTTGGAACCGTTTGTAATGCAGCTAAAAAAACGACCATATTCCATCCGATTCCCTTCCAGGTTCCCAACATCATTGCAACACTCATGCCGCCCCAACGACTGTCTAACCAATGAACATTTGTACTTGTTAAATGTATTACATTAGTAAGAAAATAGTTTAAAAGCCCTTCTGTATTAAAAACATATTTGAATACTAATGAAGCAATTACCCACGAGGTAATAACGGGAAGATAATATGCCACTCTATAACCAATAGAAAATTTATTAATATTGTTTATAAGCATAGCAATCAGTAATCCAAGTATCATCTGAGCAGGTACTGTTATTAATGTATACACAATGGAGTTGGTAAATGCCAAGTGAAAATATGGGTCAGCTAATACTTCTTTATAATTGCCAAATCCTATAAATTTCTGATCGAACATAGAACCAAAATCCCATTGAAAAAAGCTTGTAATAAACAATTTTACGATTGGGTAAATGGTAAAAAAACCAAAAATTAAGATACCTGGAAGGAGAAGAAGTCCAATTTGGATATTTTGGCTTTTCTTTGTTTTCATAATATTCCTCCCGTAAATTTTTTTTTAACTTCTTGTTTTTTATTATCCAGCCAGGGTCAAAGAGTTCTTTGGCCCTGACTAAAGGTAACAACTATACAGAAGCCTGTTTTTGATATTATTCTGCTAACAAAGCATCTACTTTTTCTGCAAGTTCATCCATTGCGTCCTTTGCAGTTTTTTCATCATTCATAACAGCACTTACAGCAGTTGCAAGTTCACTGTCTATCTCAGACCAACAAGCCACTGTAGGTCTGGATTCTGCTGATTTAATAGCTTCGATAAATGGTGCAAAATCTGCATTCTTTACAGTATCGCTTTCCAGAGTTGCTTTATTAACTGGAATCTGGCTGCATTTTGCCATTTCTTCCTGAGCAAATTCACCTGTCATAAACTTCATAAATTTCCATGCAGCATCTTTATTGGCTGTATTAAACATAGAAATATCTTCACCGCCAAGAACAGAGTGAGAACCGCCTTCACCTTCTGGCATTGGAGCAGTTGCATATTCAAAGTCTGGATATGAGCCTTCCATTTCAGAAATTTTCCAAGGACCATCCATAATCATCGCATATCTTCCGGTTCCAAAACCATCTGTCATTGGAATATCTCCGCTGTTCCAGCCAGTGATTGCCCCTTCTTTATACAAATCAGCAAGAGTCTGTATTGCATTCACCGTTGCTTCACTATTTAAGTATCCGGTTGCCTGCGTCTGATCTTCATTCGTTATGGAACCACCCATGCTCCAGATAAACGGGCACAAATTCCAACCGGCTAACGCGGGTTCGTCATATCCCCAGATCTGCTGTCCATTTTCATTTTCACCAGACATTTTTTTGCAATCTTCTATAAATTCATCCATTGTAGTTGGTGCAGAAATTCCCGCATCTTCAAATGCCTTTACATTATAGAAAAGAATTTTCGTGTTTGTATTTAATGCAAGACCATAAGTATCCTGACCAATCTGTGCAGTGCTCATTGCACTTTCCAATAAACTGTCTGCGACTTCCTGATAATCATCCATTTCCTGATTTAAAGGTACTAAAATTCCCATTTTTTCAAATTCAGGAACCCAGGCACTATCTAAACGTGCTACATCAGGAAGAGTCTCAGATTTTGCGCTGATCAAAATTTTATCATGAAGATCTGCCCATTCGTGAGAAACTGCATTTACTTTAATATCTGGATTTTCCTTTTCAAACTCGGGTATTAATACGTTATTTAATGTTTCATTTTCGGCGGATTGTTCGCTATAGTGGTGCCAGAAATTAATAGTAACTTCTTCTGCATAGCAAGGGATTGCACACAATGCGGTTGCGCATGCTGCTGTTGATAAAATTGCTAATAACTTATTGCTTTTTCTCATTTTCTGTTCCTCCTATTTTTAAAACTATAGCATCAAAAGTTGTCAAGGATATTCTCATTTTGCCCTGGCAAAAAATCATATCTTGGTTTAGATAGGCTTCGTTTGCCAGAGGTTCTGCCTGATAAATTTTTCCAGTCAAAAGATCCTCATATTTAGCAATCTTTAAAACTGGTAACATGACTTCCCGCTCTTCTTCTGCTCCATTAAGCAGAACATAAATCTGTTGATTTTTAAACTGACAAACATATCCATATACCATTTTTTCGCAAATCAGTGGAATAACGTTTCCTTTTCTCAGACAGGAATTCATTTTCCTGATACAAATTACCTTTTTATAAAAATTTAGTAATTCGGTATCTTGTTTTATAGGATCCCACTCCATACATTTTCTGCAATCTGGATCATTGTCCCCATTTAACCCAATCTCGTCTCCATAGTAAATACTCGGTGAACCAGGAAAACACAACTGGAATAATACGGCCAATTTTAATTTTTTAATATCACCTTTGCAATTCCATAAAAATCTTTCCGTATCGTGGGTATCTAGTGGCTGAAAGAGTACTTCCCTTATTTCTTCTGGATAATGAGAACGCATTTGGCAAATTCTATGGTTAAACATTTTTGCATCAATGCATCCCTTGGCAAGAAAATCTCTTACACTATCCCTAAAAGTATAGTTCATAATACTGTCTACAGATTTTTCATCCAATAATGAAAAACCGTCTCCCCATGTTTCTCCTAGAAGAAGGCAATTTGGATACATAGATTTAATCTTGTATCTAGTTGCTGCCCATAAGGAAGGATCAATTTCATCCGCTACATCTAAACGCCATCCATCTATATGATATTCTTTTAACCAAAACATCATTACGTTAAGAATATAAGACTGTACATCTGGGTTTGCGGTGTTTAACTTGGGCATAAACCCGTAGTTTCCTACACATTCGTATACAGCATTTGTTTCGGAAATCACTACAGGAAATTTTTTTATATAAAACCAATTGCAATATTGCGATAATTCCTGCTTTTCAAGCACATCTTGAAATGCTGAAAAATGGACACCACAGTGATTAAACACTCCATCCAGAATGATTTTTATTCCATATTTATGGCATTTTATAACCAATTCGTTAAATTTTTCTTTGGTTCCAAAAGAAGGATCAATCTCAAAATAATTGGTTGTTGCGTACTTATGATTGAAATCTCCTTTGAATATAGGGTTCAGGTAAAGACACTCAACTCCAAGCTCTTTTAAGTATTCAAGATTTTTAATAATTCCTTCTAAATCACCGCCCATGTAATTTTCCCGGTTAGGAACAGTTCCCCATTTCTGACATTCTGTTGGATTGATAGTGGAATCTCCATTTGCAAAACGCTCTGGAAAGATTTGGTAATAAATAATTCCCTTTGCCCATTCCGGAACACTTAGAATATTTGTATCGTTTGCGTAGAGAAACTCGAAAAAACCATCGCCAGGTTCTGATTTACTGATTTCCCATGCGTTCAGAAAACACACTTTTCCGTTTTTGTCAGTCAGTTTAAAATAGTATTTTAAATATTTTAAAGTATCTTTTGTAACAACTCTGGTTGTAAAATGATCTCTTACACCATCTCTTATGACACGTTCCATAAGGTAATGATTGATTTTCTCAGGCGTTGTTCTTGAAAAAATCAATAATTCGCAAGTTTTGATATCGCCTGCAGCGGTGTGTATCGTTACTACCAATTCTTTTCTGCTGGCAAGATACACATCTGGATAGCCTGCATGATGTTGTACTGCCGGTATGTTCATATTCGCTCCAATCTTACATTGGTTTTGATATCTGCAAGACTTTTATTCTTTCTGCGTTGAAATCCTTGCAATTAACTCAATAGGAATCAGATTTTCTTTCTGCAAAAAATTCTGATCTCTTATTTTGTTTATCAAAACCTCCGCAGCCATTTCCCCTAGCTTATAGGTATCAATATCCACTACCGTAAGTGGCGGATCCATATACTCAGCAAAAGGATAATTATCAAAAGTTACAATTCCAATTTCTGTCGGTACGCACTTTCCGATTCTTTTTAATGCTCGCAGAACATGAAAAGCAATTACATTATTAGAGCATAAGAATGCATCTATGTTGTCATGCTCTACAGATTGTATAATTTTCTTTTCCAGTTCTTTGTCATTTTCTTTCTTAAGGATAATGTGGGTATCTTTTTGTCCCAGAGCATTTTCATAGCCCTGGATTCTTCTTTTGGTAAACATTGCTTCGAGATTATCTGCTACATAAGCTATTTTTTTGTATCCAGATTTTTTTAAATGTTCTACCGCCTTTATGCTTCCCATTAAATTGTCCATATCTACCCAATTCATTGATTCCTTTTTCTCTGATGTTTCTCCCATCACCACCCATGGGATTTTTTCATTTTTTAGTGCGGTCAAAATGTTTTGATTTAAGTTTGAAGCAGTAAGAATTAATCCATCAACCTTATGACCAAAAATAAGATCGCAGGCAGGAGAACTTTTTTCTTCTACATCATTTGTAATCAAAAGGCTATATCCATTTCTCTGTGCTACTTTTTCCATTGCGTAGACACTTCGTGTAAAAAAGGTATTGGCAAATGCATTTTCATTATCGGCATCTACGATCAATCCTATTGTAAGCGATTTTCCCTTAGCAAGGTTTCTTGCAAGGCTGTTTGGATGATAATTCAGCTCTTTCATTGCCTGATAGACTTTATTCTTCATTTCGTCTGAAATCGGTGCTGT
This sequence comes from Clostridia bacterium, assembly GCA_029101305.1. Taxonomy (GTDB): domain Bacteria; phylum Bacillota; class Clostridia; order Lachnospirales; family Lachnospiraceae; genus Blautia_A. The sequence continues at coordinate 11,090 of JAQXQS010000120.1, forward strand.
TCCGTTAATTACTCTTGATACTGTAGATTGAGAAACTCCCACTTTTTTGGCTATATCGTTTAATGTTGCTCCCATCTGCTTCCTCCTGTAAGACTATTTTAATGATTTTTAATGGTTATACGGCATTACCAAGTATCATTATTATACCCTTATAAGCGGTTTTATGCAAGCGGTTGCATTATGTGGCAAAAAAATTTTTCTATATTTTCCTCCTTTCATTTTCATTAATGCAAGCGCTTGCATTAACTATGCTTTATTAATACCACCTATTGTGACAAATGTCAATTCAATTTTTAAAATTATTGATAATTTGTGCATTATCAATAAAATAGAGCCAGTTACTTTGTTACTTCTTTTTATTGAACTGCTCATAGATCCGTATTAATCTTCTGTTTAAAAGTATTATTACTTTAATATTTTCCGAATCTGTCTTTCTGTTGCAATAGGATAAATCTCGCGCATATGCTGTACGATCTGTTTCCAGGAATCCTGTGGATCATCCTGATAGCGGGACGCAATGTGATCGTATCCGTAAATGTGCTCTGGGGAAGAATATACGGCCACATCCCAGCCATATTCTTTCCCATTTTTATTTACACGTTTTCGAAAATCACAGTTGCAGAGGTAAGTCTGCATCATAAGACTGGTAACTGCTCCGTCAAATCCCTTTTCACCATCTTTGCCAAAACCGGCTTGTACTTTTAACAGATTGGAGAAAATCTCTGAATCCTGATTTTCTTCCATGAAAAAATCCATGATCTTTTTATGTTTGTACGGGGCTTTTTCATCCTCGAACAAAGCATCAAAATCATATCCGTCCCTGCGATAGTTTGCAAATACAGGAAACCATTTTCTGGAGATAAATCCAGCCTTTTTCGCAAAAAATTTACCATAAATGATGTCATGTTTTCTTGCAATAATTGCCCGCCACATCCATGGATCTTTTTCTGGATCATCACTCCACCAAAATTCCGGAACAGTTCTTTCTTCCAAAGAAAAGCCCGGAATATCATTTTTGAAAAGTGGCAGAAATCCAACTTCATTGATATATGCAATTGCTTCGTCTACTGTATGAATACATTCTGGATCATCCCATTCGACACCATAGATGATCCATTCACCTGATACGTTTCCCATAAATTTCTCCTATATAGAATATCTGTTCGAACTTTAATTGCTGCATAATTATGTCTTTGGTAATAAAAGGTCACGTTGCATTCCGAACGTTCATTATAATCCGACCAAGATCATATTAAGAACTTATTTTTTTAAATGATAAAAAGGTGCATAAAACAGTTACGTCTTATACACCTTTACTATAAAATCTTATGTTACACAAGTGTCTGTCCCATTGCCGATGCAATTTCCTTTAACTTATCGATGGCATAGCCTGTATATTTTGAAATCTTATCGGCAGGTTCCTTTTCCTCGATCATCATTTGGGCCAGGGACATTTTTTCTTTTTCAACTCCCTGTTTCATTCCTTGCTCAATTCCCTGGTCTACAAGAGCTCTACTTAGATTACACATGTCTCTCACCTCACTTTCAAATTCTTCTGTCATGGCAATATCAAAATCTTCATGTAACCGCTTCTTTTTCTCTTCTGGTGTGGCTGACGTTGAAAACAGGACATTTAGCAGATCAAGAATCTCCAGCTCGCTCTCTTTATCTGCATCTCCAAGATTTACGATAACCACTTCCATCAGATCATAGCTTTGAGGATCTGTATAGGACTTTCCAAGTATTGTATCCTGAATTGTGTGATATTTGAAAATACCATTTTTACGTTTTTTAGCTGGGTCTGGACAGATCCAGATGGAATAAGCTTTCTGAATCTTTTCGTAATGTTCATCTGTAAATACGGTTCCATACTGTTCTGATATCATCCTTGCACAATAATAAAAACCTCTGGTTACAAGTGGATATCCTGGAGTATCATTCAACTGGATTTCCAGATTGATAATAAGCTGTATAGGTTCAATGTTTCCAGGAAGATAGGCTTTAAAACGGATGTCATAATATACAGTTTGATCTTTGACGGCGTTCGCTTCTGAATTCAAACCTTCGATTCTTTCGTCTCCGTTTAGCTTCTCATCACGGTCCAGCTGATCCTGGTGGACAGCACGTTTAGAAATTTCCACATCATCTTTCAGGCAGTTATCACAAATAAATTTCACGCTATATTGAGAAAATTCTTTTGTACAGGATTTCAAGATCCATGCTATGATTGCCTTGTAAGTCAATATTTTTTTCGCACATTCATCATATTTCGCACGGTCTGATATAAGGTCAATGGTCTGTGCCAGATTTGTCTGACGTACTATAATACCCACCTCCTGTATAATTGGTTAACTGATAACATTCTTTAATTTTATATTACCATAAAGAAAAAATGGGAGCAATATATTTTTATATAAGTTTATGCCACATACAGTTAAATAAACCATGTAACACAATATGTCATTCCATAACACTATAAGGAAAATACCAGCAATAGCCGTCTGGAAAGCGAACTGTAACTACAATAAGTATTATTAGATAACTGACAGATTGCATAAAAACCTGTCTTTTACAGAAATATCAAATTTTGTCATATTTTTGATTGGAATTAAAAGCATGGATTTCTGAAGTGTAATTAGAAAACAGACGGCAAAAATGCCCTGAAATTGAAAAGAAATATGCTTTGTATCTATCTTAGCATTCTTCCTTTTCATTTTCAAGGCATTCTAAAAATTTAATTTTATTTTTATAAGTATTTGATTTTATGGACATTCCTGAAACGTATTCAAAAAAATCGTTTCAACAATCAGACACTGGTACAGCCTGTCCTTACTCCCCTATTTCATATATTGTAAAAAACATACTCTCATAATTATCCCCCTCTTCAACAGCCATATATTTAAAATCATCAGATGCCTCTACTATATAACCAAGAAAACACCTTTCTCTCTCCAGTAGAGTATTTCCATGCCAGTCTATTACACAAAAATTTCCATCTTCGTCTGTTGTCTCCCAAACCCTACCATCTGAATCTCGCTGGGATGAATGGACTAAAGCTGCATCATGTGTCATCCCTGTGGTTTTTGTCCCATCTGCTGCCACTAAAGTGTAGGTTCCATCCTTTTCCCGATAGGAAAATCCGAGACTTGAATACACTTTGACGCCTTCATTTTCCCCGTCAGCCTCTGGATAATTTGCAGAATAGATGGTGGGTTCTACCGTCACTGTACCGTCTTTTCTTACA